>DSBL01000073.1 GCA_011049455.1 Desulfonatronum sp.
GATCGGAAACCTCCCATGACTGAACCTTTGGCATGTTGTCCTCCATGATCAAGGTTGAACATGGAGGACAACATGCCAGAAATGCGAAATAAAGTCCACATTATTTACGGATAAGCTCTAAGTATTAAAAGGAGTACGAAAAATGCAAACGATTTATACCGACAGAATCGTCAGCGTCACTGAGTTGAAACGGAATTTCAGCAATGTACTTAGCCAAGCCGGCAATGATCCAGTAGCAATTCTCAACCACAACAGGGCAGCAGCTTATCTTCTTTCCGCCGAGCATTATGAACGACTGATAGACCGCCTCGAAGACATCGAGGATGGAAGACTAATTCGGGAACGCGCGGCCGGACCTTTTGTGGAGGTAAGCATGGATGACCTATAAATTGCAATTCCATGAGCTGGCCTTAAAAGAATGGAACAAGCTGGCTCCGGATCTTCGAGACCAGATGAAAAAGAAGCTTGCTGATCGCTTGGAAAACCCTCACATCCCCTCTGCCGCTCTTTGGGGCATGGAGCATTGCTACAAAATCAAGCTGCGCAAGGCAGGATATAGACTTATTCACAGGGTTGAGCAGGATGTCGCCGTTCTCACAGTCATGGCCGTTGGCAAGCGTGACAAGCTGAAGGTCTATTCCGCGGCACAAGTGCGAGTCCGTAGCTAAATCATCACACGAACCATCTTCCGCAATTAATCATTTTCCATGCCTTGTTCCGATCCGCGCTACCCATTTCAGGAAGCGGGAAGGGGAAAGCGAATGCGGAAAGCGGCATAGACGAAACCAGGTCTCCACCTTAAAAGAGCCGCTAAGCTGTCCAAGGAATCGGACCCACTTCACCGTCAATGTCGAATCATGGCCCTGAAATTTGCTGCATGCGGGCATTCGAAGATCTCCCTGGATGGGCCGCATGGCGCTCCTGGCGTCTTCCCTGGGTTCAAAACTCCATGATCCTGTAGATCGCTTGGTAATTACCACGGCCCTGCAGCATGAAGCCCTGTTGATTACAGCGGACAAGGTGCTGCCTGATTGGGGGACGGACCTGAAACGACATGACGCCGAAACATGCTACCCGCCTGCACAAACCAACCCGACGCATCCCCCATTGAATTTTGACCGATTCCCTGGCACAAGTCAGCGGTTGCCTGTTCTTTCCACACTTTTCAGCAAGTATAATTCGGAGGCCTCATGAATCCGCTTCAGATATACAGCGTCATCCCCAAACTGCCCGCGAAACTGAAGGCATTGTGGGACTTGGCCTACAACCTCTGGTTCGACTGGAACCATGAGGTCGTGGATCTTTTCTCGCTGATCGACCCGAAACTCTGGGCCAGGAGCTACGGCAACCCCTTGTGGTTCATAAACCACCTGCCGCAGACCACCCTGGAGAATCTGGCCAAGGATGAATTTTTCCTGGAACGTCTCCGTTCGGTCACGCACAACCAAAGCATCTACATGGGGCGCAAAAGCTCCATGCTCCCTTTTGCCTATGAAGAAAAACAGCCCATGGTGGCCTACTTCAGCCTGGAATACGGCCTGACCCTGTGCCTGCCGATCTATTCCGGCGGCTTGGGCATTCTGGCCGGAGACCACCTCAAATCAGCCAGCGACCTGAACATCCCCCTGGTCGGCGTCGGCCTGGCCTATCACCAGGGCTATTTCCGCCAGTACCTCACCGCCGACGGCTGGCAGCAGGAACGCTATCCGGACTACGAATTCGAACAGATGCCCATGACCTTGGTACGTCAAGGCAAGAACCAGAAACCTTTGACCATCACTGTGGACCTGGCCGGCCAGCAGCTCATAGCCCAGATCTGGGAAGTGCGCATCGGACGCATCCGCCTGTATCTGCTGGACACCAATATCCCTGAAAACCCTCCGCCCTTCCGGCGGATCACCTCCCGGCTCTACGGCGGAGATCTGGAAATGCGCATCTGGCAGGAAATCCTGCTGGGCATCGGCGGGATCAAGGCCCTGAACACCCTGGGCCTGACCCCCCGGGTGATTCACATGAACGAGGGGCATTCGGCCTTTGCCGGCCTGGAGCGGATCCGGGTGTTCATGGCCGATTTCGGCCTGTCCTTTGAAGCGGCCATGGAGCTGACCGCCTCCACCAGCGTATTCACCACCCATACCCCGGTTCCCGCGGGCAACGACCGTTTTCCCGCGGAACTGATGCAGCGCTATTTCGACGGCTATGCGCGCAGCCTGGGACTGGCCTTCAAGGTCTTGCTGGCCCTGGGTCGGGAGGACCCGCGCAACGACGGGGAATGGTTCTGCATGACCGTGCTGGCCCTGCGCTTGTCCCGCTTCAACAACGGGGTCAGCGAGCTGCACGGGCATGTGTCCCGCAAAATGTGGGAAAAAGTCTGGCCCCAGTATCCGGTGGAGGACATCCCCATCGGCACGGTGACCAACGGCGTGCACATCGCCTCCTGGGTGGCCAGGGACATTGCCATGCTTTTCGAACGCTACCTGGGCGCCAACTGGAAGGAAGACCCGGACTGCACCCGGGTCTGGCACCAGGCCGAGACCATCCCGGACGGCGAACTCTGGCGCACCCATGAGCGTCTGCGGGAACGGCTCGTGGACTACGCCCGGTTCCGGCTGCGTGAACAATTGATCCAAAGAGGCGCACGGCGCAAGGAACTGCTGGAGGCCGACGAAGTTTTGGATCCCCAGGTTTTGACCATCGGCTTTGCCCGGCGCTTTGCCACGTATAAACGGGCCACCCTGCTTCTGGCGGATCAAGAACGTTTCCTGCGCATGATCACCGACTCCCATCGGCCCGTACAGTTCATCTTTGCGGGCAAATCCCACCCCCATGACAACGAGGGCAAAAAGTTCATGCAGCAGCTGGTCCAGTTCTGCCAGGCGCCGGATATACGCAAGCGCTTGGTGTTCCTCGAGGACTACGATATGGAGGTGGCCGCGTACATGGTCCAGGGGTGCGACGTCTGGCTGAACACGCCGCGGCGGCCCCTGGAGGCTTGCGGCACCAGCGGCATGAAGGCCATTGCCAACGGCGTGCTCCATGCGAGCACCTTGGACGGCTGGTGGGTGGAGGCACACCGCCTGGACAACGCCATAGGCTGGTCCATCGGCCAGGGCGAGGATTACGAGGACACGGCCTACCAGGATTTCGTGGAAAGCCAGATTCTCTACAACCTCCTGGAAAAAGAAATCATCCCGACGTTTTACGAGCGCGGCCAGACCAACTTGCCCAGGGAATGGATCCGGCGGATGAAAAAAAGCCTGCAGCTGTTTACCCCGCAGTTCAATTCCCATCGCATGGTCACGGATTACGTGACCAAGGCCTACGAGCCAGCTTACAAGAATTCCGTCAGCCTCATGGAGGGCGACTTCGCCCCGGCCAAGCAATTGGCTTCCTGGCGCATGGAAATCATGACCAAATGGAACACCTTGCGCATCAGCAACGTGCGCTCCAGCGTCCCGGAAATCATTCATGTGGATCAGCCCCTGTCCATTCAGGCGGACGTTTTTCTGGACGGACTCCGTCCCCAGGACGTGCGCATGGAGATCTACGGCGGACCGGTGAACATGGAGGGCAAATTCACCCACAGAAGCACGGCGCGCATGGACATGACCGAGGCCTTGGACGACGGCTGGTTCAGATACGCCGGCCAGTTCACCCCGGACGCTCCCGGCCGTTTCGGCTACACCGTGCGCATGCTGCCCAACCATCCGCTGCTTTTGGATCCCCACTCCCTGGGGTTGATTCACTGGGCCCAATGATTTGTTTCAGCGGGCCGTTGCATCATGGCTTAATCCAGGCTCTTCTTGACCATTGGCATCCAAAGAGCCTTTTGAAACGCTTTTCGAGGTCCATCAATGCAGTTCATTCCTGATACTGACGCCGCCCAGCTGGCCGAGATGCAGGCCGCGGGTCTGCGCTGGACCGTGGGCCACGCCTACGAACACAGTCCTTTTTACAGACAGCGCCTGGACAAGGCCGGCATCCGGCCCGATGACGTCCGGGGACTGGACGATCTGCGCCATCTTCCGTTCTGCGACGCCAAGGATCTCCAGGCCGGCTATCCTTTTCCCCTACTCAGCGTGCCCACCGAGGATGTCGTGCGCATCCACGCTTCTTCCGGAACCACAGGCAAGCGCAAGGTGCTCTGCTACACCCGTCAGGATATTGACGACTGGGTGAACATGTTCGCCCGCTGCTATGCATTGGCCGGCCTGACCCCTTCGGACCGGGTGCAGATTGCCGTGGGCTACGGGCTGTGGACCGCCGGAGCCGGTTTTCAACTGGGCTGCGAGCGTTTCGGAGCCATGGCCGTGCCCCTGGGTCCGGCCAATACGGACATGCATTGCGAAATGATGGTCGATTTGCAGACCACGGTCTTTTGCGCCACCGCATCCATGGCCCTGCTCATGGCCGAGGAGCTGCACCGCCGCGATCTCATCTCCAGAATCAAGGTCAAAAAGATCATCCTCGGCGCCGAGCGCCACAGCGACGCCATGCGCAGACGCATCAAGGACCTGCTCGGGGTTGAACACATCTTTGACATCTACGGCCTGACCGAACTGTACGGTCCGGGCACGGGTCTGGACTGCGCCGAACACCGGGGCATCCACTACTGGGCCGATCACTTCATCCTGGAAATTCTGGACCCAAACACCCTGCAGCCCGTGCCGCCGGGCGTTCCCGGCGAAATGGTGGTCACCACCCTGCGCAAGCAGGCCGCTCCTTTAATCCGCTACCGCACGCACGATGTAAGCCGCCTGCTCCCCGGACCCTGCCCCTGCGGCGTGGGCTTCCCCCTGCATGACCGTGTCCTGGGGCGCACCGACGACATGTTCATCTATCGGGCCGTGAACATCTATCCGGGGCAAATCGACGACGTGCTCAGCCGGATTCCCGGCCTGGGCAGCGAATACCAGATTCATCTGCACCACCGGGAGGACGGCCGGGACATCATGACCTTGAAGGTGGAGCGGGCCTCGAATGCCGATTCAGGTCAGGACAAAGAACTGGCCGAAGCCGTGGCCGGAGAGATCCGCCGCAGGATCATGGTCCGCTCCCAGGTGGACATCCTGGATTATGCCGCCCTGCCGCGCACCGAGCGCAAAAGCAAGCGCGTCTTCGACCACCGCGAAACCGTGTCCAGTTTTCTGGACCAGAGCAGCGTCAGCTGAGTGTGCACCGTGTCTCGAACCTCGCTGTTTCACTATCAACACACCCAGCGCGGCACGCTGATGATCAGCGCCTCGCTTTTGGCAGCGGGTTTTGTCTTTTATCATCTGCTGCACGGCGGTCCTTCGTGGCTGTGGATCATCCTGGCCCTGACCGCCGCCGTGGGGATTGTTTTTTCCAGCCTGTCCGTGGTTGTGGACGACACCAGACTTACGGCGGCCTTTGCGCCTGGGTGGCCAAAACTGGAAGTGCGCCTGACGGACATTGTCGAGGTGCTGGTAGTGCGCAACCCCTGGTATTACGGCTGGGGCATCCGATTGACTCCAGCCGGGCTGTTGTACAATGTATCCGGGCTGAACGCCGTGGAAATTCGCAAAAAAAACGGCAAAACCATCCGCATCGGCACGGATGAACCGGACAAACTGCGTCAAGCCTTGAATCGAGAAAATGTCACATGAAGAAGCGCAAAGCAAAAAGAGCAGCGTTACATGCGGGTGACCACGTGACCTGTCGCCTCTTTTTTTAAAACCTTTGTCCCAAACCCCTTATCTGAACCACGGAGACCGTGCCATGCGCATCACGATTCAACAAGCCTCCCCCGCCCAATGCCAAACAAAACCCGCCGATGAAAGCAAGCTCGTGTTCGGCTGTTCATTCTCCGACCACATGTTCCTCATGGATTTTCGCTCTGGACAAGGGTGGCATGATGCCCGCGTTGTTCCCTACCAGAACTTATGCCTGAATCCGGCGGCCATGGTGCTGCATTACGGCCAGGGCATTTTCGAAGGCATGAAGGCCTATCGAACCAAAGACAACCACATCCATTTGTATCGGCCGCGCAAAAACTTCGAGCGGATGAACCGCTCGGCCCAGCGGCTGTGCATGCCCACCATGGATGTTGAAGATCAGTTGACGATCCTGGAGACCCTGCTGCGCTCGGACCATGAATGGATCCCCAAAACCAGGGGATCTTCCCTGTACATCCGGCCGACCATGATCGCCAGCGAGCCGCACATTGGCGTGCGGCCGGCCAAGGAATACATCTATTTCATCATCACCGGCCCGGTGGGCGCATACTACGCCGAGGGCTTCAATCCCATCAGCATCTATGTTTCCGACGAATTCGTGCGGGCCGTACGCGGCGGCGTGGGCGAGGCCAAGACCATGGGCAACTACGCAGCCAGCCTGTATGCTGCCGAAGTGGCCAAGCACAAGGGCTTCACCCAGGTGCTCTGGCTGGATGGCGTGGAGCGGCGCTTCATTGAGGAAGTGGGCACCATGAACATCTTTTTCAGGACCAACGATGAACTCCTCACTCCTCCCCTGACCGGCTCCATCCTGCCCGGAATAACCAGGGATTCGGTCATCACCCTGGCCAAACACTGGGGCTTGAACGTCCAGGAAAGACCCATCGACATCCAGGAATGCATCGCATCCATTCAAAGCGGCGCCATGCTGGAAATCTTCGGCTCGGGCACGGCCGCGGTCATTTCTCCGGTGGGATCCATCTCCTACAAGGATACCATCTATACCGTCCAGGACGGAGGCGTGGGCGAGCTGTCCCGCAAGCTGCACGACGAAATCACCGGCATCCAGTACGGCGAAAAAGAGGACGTCTTCGGTTGGGTGCACGAGGTCAGGATTTAGCAGGAAAAAGCCGCACGACTTGCGCTATCTGAATCGGCAAACTGCCTTTTTTCACTTCCTTTCTTCGATACCGGTCCCGATAGCGATGCCGATCCCGAGTCTCAAAACGCATCGTTTCGACTCACCAGGTTCGGTTTATGGCTGGGTTGCCGTGTTTTGGGTCTGTCGCTTGTCTGACTGAACCAGGCATCGTTCGTCGAACCATTGCCAAACGCTGGCAGCACATGCTTTCGTTCCCTGACTGCAATGGTTAGACGATACGGGATCGGAGAAGGAGTTGCGACGGAACCAAAACACGGCAACCCAGCCATGCCCCGTGGACGCGTTCATGTTTTGCTGAGCAGTTACAACGCATCAACATCAAACAAGGTGCCCCATGAAAACAACGCGACCCCTCTCCATTTTGGCCCGCTTTGCACTTGCGCCCCTGATCATCTTCGCTTTTCTGAACTTTTCCGCCCATGCGGACAACACCTTCCAAACCGCTTCCAAGGAGAACCCGATGACCGTTGTCATGACCACGCCCCACGGCGACATTACCATTGAACTTGACGCCGACAAGGCGCCGATCACCGTTGAAAATTTTCTGGCCTACGTGGACGAGGGCTTTTTTGACGGGACCGTCTTCCACCGGGTGATTCCCGGCTTCATGATCCAGGGAGGCGGCATGACTGATGAAATGATTCAAAAACGCGGGCATCCGCCGATCAAAAACGAGGCGGACAACGGCCTGAAGAACCTGCGCGGCACCCTGGCCATGGCCCGCACCGCGGACATCAACAGCGCCACCAGCCAGTTCTTCATCAACCTGAAGGACAACGCCTTTTTGGACCACGGCTCGCGGGACTTCGGCTACGCCGTGTTCGGACAGGTGGTTGACGGCATGGATGTGGTGGACGCCATCGCCGCAGTCCAGACCGGCAACCGGGGCATGCATCAGGACGTGCCCGTGGAGCCGGTGACCATCATCAAGGCCGCGCGCAAGGAATAGGCACGCGCCGCCCCTTGCTGGAGACAAAAAAAGACCAGGCCGGTGCATGCCTTGTAAAAGCCCCGGCCTGGTTCGTTGTTCTCCCTACTGCCGCCTTGCCGGCAGCGACCCGCTTAAACTCCGCCCAGGTAAGCCGTGCGCACCTCCGGATCGGCCAAAAGACCCTTGGCCGTGTCCTCAAGCACAATCCGGCCCGTTTCCAGCACATAGCCCCGGTCGGCCAGCTTCAGGGCCAGCCGGGCGTTCTGTTCCACCAGGACGATGGTCACGCCGGACTTGTTGATTTCCCGGATGGTGGAAAAAATGGATTTGACCAGGATCGGCGCCAAGCCCAGGCTGGGCTCGTCCAAAAGCAGGATTTTCGGATTGGCCATCAAGCCCCGGCCGATGGCCAGCATCTGCTGCTCTCCTCCTGAAAGGGTCCCGGCCAATTGACTGCGGCGCGTGCGCAGAATGGGAAACATTTCGTAAACCCAGTCCAAATTTCGGCGGATCAAGGCCGGGTCGGTCTGGGTGAACGCCCCCAGATGCAGGTTCTCCCGCACGCTGAGCGTAGTGAAAACACGACGGCCTTCGGGCACCTGGGCCACGCCCAGGCCCACGATCCCGTGGGCCTCCAACTGATGCAACGGTCTGTCATGGAAAAATATCCCGCCGCTTGAGGACCTGACCAGTCCGCTGATGGTCATCAGCGTGGTGGATTTTCCAGCGCCGTTGGCGCCCAGGATGGTCACTATCTCACCCTTGGCCACGTGCAGGTTCAAACCGTGCAGGACCTCCACGTTGCCGTATTTCACGGTCAGATTTTCCACACGCAACAGCATGGTCAAAAAACCTCGTCCTCGGCCTCGGCAACGCCCAGATAGGCGTCGATCACCCGCTGGTCCTTCTGGATTTCCTCGGGCGTGCCCTGGGCGATCATCATGCCGTATTCCAAAACCACCAGTTTTTCGCAAATGCGCATTACCAAATTCATGTCATGCTCAATAAGCAAAACAGTGATGCCCCGGTCCCGGATCTGGACGATCAGGCGGACCAGCGCCTGGGTTTCATTGTCATTCATCCCGCCGGCCGGTTCGTCCAGGACCAGAAAGCGCGGCTTGGTGGCCAGGGCCCTGGCGATCTCCAAGAGCCGCTGGTTGCCGTAGGAAAGATTTCTGGCCGCCAGGTCCAGATGCGCCTTTAACCCGACAAAATCCAATTCTTCCACCGCGGTCTGCAGGGCTCGACGTTCCTCCTGCTTCTGGCCGGGCAGGCGGAACATGGCCCCCAGCACACCGGATTGCATTCGGCAATGACAACCGGCCAGCACGTTTTCCAAAACGCTCATGTTCTGGAACAAGCGGATGGTTTGAAAGGTCCGGGCAATGCCCAGGGAAACAATTTTATTTGTCCGCAGATGAACAATGCTTTGACCGTGAAAAACAATGTGCCCTTTGTCCGGACGATAATTCCCGGTAATCAGGTTGAAGACCGTGGTCTTGCCCGCCCCGTTGGGACCGATCAATCCGACGATGGCTCCCGGGGCGACATCAAAGGTCACGTCATTGACCGCCATCACTCCGCCAAAAGACTTGGTCAACTCGTTTATGCGCAGGATCGGAGCCGTGGTCATCTCCCGATCCCTTTGGGCGTCTCAGGCAGAAAATCCAAGCAATAGGTCCGGGCCCGGGGCGGCAATATGCCCTTGGGTCGAAAAATCATCATCACAACCATGGCTGCGCCGAAAAAGAGCATCCTGGCGCCGGCAAACTCCCGGAACACCTCTGGCAGACCGATGATCAAAAATGCCCCCAGAAGCACGCCGCGAATGTTGCCGGAACCACCCAGAATGACAATGGTAAACATGACCACGGATTCCCAGAAGGTAAAGGATTCCGGAGAGACAATGGTCATCTTGGCCGCGAAAATATTTCCGGCCATGCCCGCCCAGAAGGCTCCCAGAACAAAAGCCACCAGCTTGTAGTGGGCCGTGTCGATGCCGCTGCCCTCGGCGGCCGTGTCGTCCTCGCGGATATAGTTCAAGGCCCGGCCGAACCGGGAATTTTCCAGACGCACAAAGAGCAGCACGGTCGCCGCGGCAAAGGCGAAAATCAGATAATAAAACTCATGGGGCGTTCGGATCACGTGGCCGAAGAGATGCGGACGGCTGATACCGAAGATGCCGTTGGCTCCGCCCGTGATCCCGAAAACATTGTTCACCAGGGCGATGCGCACGATCTCCACAATGCCGATGGTCACGATGAGCAAGTAGTCCCCGCGCAGATGAATGATCGGCCGGGCCACGATCATCGCGAAGGCTCCGGCCGCCAGGCCGCTTAAAGGCAACAGCCAGAGGACCGGGATGCCGAACTGGGTGTTCAAAATGGCCGTGGTGTACGTGCCCATGGCGAAAAACGCCGCGTGTCCCATGTGGAACAGTCCGGCATAGCCCAGGATGATGTTCAAGCTTAAGGCAAGGACGGCGTACAGGCCGATGGAATTGAGCACGTCCACCCAGTAGGGGTTGAGCCAATACGGCGCCATGAGCAATACGGCCACGACAACGATATTGAGGACGGTTGCCGGTTTCATACCTTGTCCGCCACGCGTTCACCCAAAATGCCCGTGGGCCTGAATATCAGGATCAGGATGAGCACCAGAAAGGAAATGGCGTCTTTCCAGGCCATGGAAATGTAGGTCGCGCCCATGGCCTCGATCACGCCCAGCAGCAGACCGCCGAGCATGGCCCCGGGGATGTTGCCGATGCCCCCCAGAATGGCCGCGGTGAAGGCCTTCAGACCGTAAACCCAACCCATGGTGAAGTTGATCTGGCCGTAGTACAAACCGACCATCAGGCCGGCCACCCCGCCCAGGGCCGGGCCGATCAGAAAAACATACATGATCACCCGGTTCACATCGATGCCCATCAGCTTGGCCGCGCCCTGGTCGATGGCCGCTGCCCGGATGGCCATGCCCGTCCTGGTTTTCTGCACAAAGGCATACAACCCGGCCATGAGCAGCAGGGACGTGGCGAAAAGAATGATGCGCATCACCGGGATGTTCACTCCGAACAGGGTAATCGCCGTGGTGGGCAACAAATCATGCGGAAAAACCCTGAACCTGGCGCCGTAGAGCAGCATGACGGCATTCTGAAAAAAAATGGACGCACCCAACGCTGAAACAACGGCCGAAAGTCTGGGGGATGTACGCAAGGGCCGGTAGGCCACCCGTTCCAAAAGCGCCCCGATCACCGCCACCAATCCCATGACCATGGCCGCCAGGACGGCAATCCCGGCCAGTGGTCCCAGATGATCGGTCAGGCCCAAGGACAACAGCAAGGTCAAACCGAGATAGGCGCCGATGGTGAACAGATCGCCGTGGGCGAAATTGATCAGCTTGAGCACTCCGTAGACCATGGTGTACCCTAGAGCGATCAGGGCGTAGATGCCCCCCACGGCCAGGCCGTTGGTCAGCTGTTCAAGAAAAAGTTGCATGGACCATACTGGAATGGTTTGCAGGAAAGGGGTTTTGGGAGCGCGAATACGCGCTCCCAAAACCTAATGAGACAGAGCAGTTGAATCGTCAATCCGCCAGCTAGGGCTGCATGACGAAATTGCCTTCGCCGTCCACCCGGTACACGCGATACAGCTCGCCGACACGGTCGCCCTTCCCGTCAAAGGCAATGGGTCCGGTCAACCCCTGGAAATCCTTCAAGCCGGTCCGGAGATACTCGGCGATTTTGTCTGAATCCGTGGAGCCCAAGTCTTGAACAGCCGCAACAATAACCTTGAATGCGTCACCGGCCAGCACGGCCCAGACCGAAGCCGGATCGCTTTGATACTTGGCCCGGTAAGCAGCCATGAAGGACGTGGCTTCGGGGGAATCCAGGTCCTGGGGCACGGGCGGGCTCAAGAACATGAACCCCACGGCCGCGTCCTTGCCGGCAATGCTCACCAGATCAGGGTTGTTCGTGGCATCCCCGCCGAGAAAGGGCACGTCCCAGCCCATGGCCTTTTTCTGACGCATCAGCAGGCCGGCCTCGGGATAGTAACCGGTGAACAGGACCACATCCGGTCCGGCCGAGCGCAGCTTGCTCAGAATGGTGCTGTAATCCCGCTCGCCCGGGGTCAAGGCGTCGAAAAACACGACATCCACGTTGTCGGCCTGGAGCAGAGTCTGCGCTTCGTCGGCCAGCCCCTTGGCATACGTAGTGTTGTCATGCAGGATGGCCACCTTCTGGAAGCCCATGGATTTCAATGTGTTGGCGGCCACCAAGCCCTGCTCGTCATCCCGGGGGGAGGTGCGGAAAAAATATTTCAGCCCTTTCTCGCTCAACCGGATGGCCGTGGAACCGGTGGCCACCTGAACGATCTTGGCTTCGTCGTAAATGTTCTGAGAAGCCTCGGTAATCGAAGAACCATAGGTCCCGATGACCGCCGCAATGCCGCGTGTGGACAGGCGCTGGGCAGCCAGGGACGCCTGACGGGGATCGCCGCCGTCGTCCTCGACGTAAATTTCAACGGGCTGGCCGAGCACCCCGCCGGCCTTGTTCACTTCCTCGGCCAGCAGATCGACCACCTGTTTCATGGCTTGTCCCTCGCTGGCCCACGATCCCGTCAGCGGAGCCATCAAACCGATCTTCACCTGGGCCTGGGCCTGGCAAAGCATCATCGGAAAAAGCAGCAAACCAATCAACAATGAAAACAACCATTTCTTACGCATGCACGCATCTCCTTGCAGACAAAAGGTTTAAACATCATCCAAAAACAGACTCGCATCGCCCCCATGCACGATATTGACTCCACGATTTCATGAAAATGAAGAGCGTTTCTTACGGTGGATACGAGGGAAAATCAACAGCCCTGGACGCGCAACCGATGCGTTTTTCCATGCAAGTCCAGTTTGCAGATGACGCGAAACAGCATTTGACAGGCAATGACGACAAAAGATAGGCGCTGAAAGCGATGCTTTTTAACAATTGTCAGCCCTGAATCCCGGGAGTGCGGATGACTGATAATCTTTTCCGTCGGTTGGGACAACTCTATGCCGACATGGAGCAGGAATACGGCCTTGTCGCCGGGCAGACCGGACTGACCTGCTCAGGGTGTCCGGAAAACTGCTGTACGAGTTATTTCCAGCATCACACCCACGTGGAGTGGGCCTATCTTTGGGAGGGATTGGGGAACCTGCCGGATCAGCGTTTACGGGAGATCCGCGGCAAGGCCGGGGAATACGTTCACGCGGCCCAGGAAATGCTCGCCCGACAGGGCCTGCCTGACGTAATGTGTCCGTTGAACGCTGACGGGCTTTGCACGCTCTATGCGCACAGAATGATGATCTGCAGGCTTCATGGGGTGCCCAACCGGTTCACCCTGCCCAACGGCCAAGCCAAGACGTTTCTCGGTTGCTTCCGTTGCCAGGAACTCCTTGCCGGAAAGGAAAAAACGCCGGTCCTGGAACGGACCGATTTTTACCGCCGCTTGGCTGCGCTGGAAATGGAATATATCCGGGGCCTGCCGTACAGACCGGCCAGGGTGCGACTGACACTGGCGGAAATGATCCGCATTGGACCGCCAGAATTCAACGACCCCGCCATGTCCTGCGCAACCCGGTGACATGGGATTGCGCAGGTGCGGATTCATTCATGGCTCTCGGGAAGGACGCCGGTTACGCCTCAAGGCTGGCGCCGGAAACCGCCTGCACGATATCGCCCTTGGCGTTGTACACGGGCGTTGTTTCCAGGGCCACAAGCTTGGCCAGCACTGCGGGGTCCTGGAGAACCTGGCGCTGCAAGCGGGCTTTACGGATGTTCTTCATGTAGTCGGCCTGGGACTGTCCATCCCTGACCTGGGCTTCCATTGGTTTGACTTTCAAGGATTCTGAAAAACTCGGGGCAACTGAGGGCATATTCATGACGAACCTCCTTGTCTCTTGCCTTTCTATAACGATACCTGTGCCGTTATATATGTATTCGGCTGATTTGCGAGGAACTTTAGCCCCTTTTTCCCGTTTTTTGCACTCCGAGAAGCGTTCCGGTGATTTGCAAGCCCGCCCTGAATGCAGCATGGTAGCGTTTTCACCGGCCATAATGCCGTCCACCTCTTTTGGGAGAACTTTATGAACGACTCCATCACCAGACGCGTCATCCTGACACTGCAAGATTTTTACGATTTGATGGATCAGACAGCGACCGTCCGCCGCCAGGCGGTCACCGTGGCCCTGGCCGGCGATCCCGGAAGGCAAAGGCATGCCGCCTCCCTGCAGGTGGCTTTGGAATGCCTGAACGCCATTCCGGGCACCGACTCCGGAAAACCCTTTGAACGCCGCCTTGCGCTGGACCAAGAGCATGAAATCCATGTCGACTTAAGCTACGAAATCACGGAACTGGCCAGGGACGTCGTGTACATGGAACTTGGCGAACCGGCTCTTTTGACCATCCTGGAAGACAAATCCCCGGGCCTGCGGGATCAGGCCGACCAACTCGCCCGGGCTTTGGGCGACAACTCCTTTCGCTGCCTGATCACGGACCGGGACGGCACGGTCAACAATTATTGCGGCCGTTACCGCTCCTCCATCCAGGCCATGTACAACGCGGTTTTTCTGACCCGTTTTGCTCGCGCCAAAACGCGCATCCCCATCATGGTCACCTCCGGCCCCTTGTCCGGACCGGGCCTGATGGACGTCAGCGTCATGCCTGACAAAACCATGGTCATGGCTGCCTCCAAGGGCCGGGAATTCATCGACCTGGCCGGCGCCTACCGCGCCTTTCCGGCAGAAGAAGGCCAAACCAAGCTGCTCAAGGACCTGCATGGACGTCTGCAACAGCTGATCAGCAACCCGGTGCGTCGAAAATTCGGGCTGATCGGGTCCGGCCTGCAGGTCAAGTTCGGTCAGCTCACCGTGGCTCGCCAGGATATCTCCGGCTCCGTATCCGCTGACGAATCCGACGCCTTCCTGCATGACGTCGCCGCCCTGGTCCGCGAACTGGATCCTGACGCAACCAGACTGCGCATCGAGGACACCGGCCTGGACATCGAGATCATCCTGACCATTCAATCCGACACGGGCCTCAAGGATTTCGACAAGGGCGACGGGGTAGCCTATCTGGACCAGACCCTGGGTTTGGACTTGTCCCAGGGGCCGCACCTGGTCTGCGGAGACACTTTCTCGGACCTGCCCATGCTTCGCGTGACCATGGAAAAATGCCCGGATACGCGCGCCGTGTTCGTCACCAGAAAAAAGGAACTGCACCAGGCCGTACTGGAACTCTGCCCTCAGGCCCTGATTGTGGCCGAGCCGGACGTGCTGGTCCTGGCCCTGAACCAGTTGACACGATAACCAGGGGGCAACCCGGCACCAGGTACGCCCGAGGCCTGTTCGACGCTGTTTTCACGGCCACGTTTGCCTGACTGATCCAGAGATATCGTTTGCCGAATGATCACAAGGAGGACCCATGATCGACATCATCCAGGCTGACATCACCACGTTGGATGTGGACGCCGTTGTCAACGCCGCCAATACGTCGCTCTTGGGCGGAGGCGGGGTGGACGGGGCCATTCACCGGGCCGCGGGGCCGCGGCTTCTGGAGGCTTGTCGAACCATTGGCGGCTGTCCCACGGGCGAGGCCAGGATCACGCCCGGATTCAACCTGCCCGCGCGCTTCGTGATTCACACCGTGGGGCCGGTCTGGCACGGCGGCCATCAGGATGAGGCCGAACTTCTGGCCTCATGCTACCGCAACAGTCTGAATCTGGCCTTGGCCCACCGGGTCCGCTCCATGGCCTTTCCCTCCATCAGCACTGGCGCATACGGCTATCCCAAGGAAGCGGCGGCACGCATCGCCCTGGGGGTTATGAACGCATACCAGGAAAAGTTCGAGCGGATCATCGCCTGCTGCTTCGGTGCCGCGGATCTGGATCTCTACCGGATGATGGCGCACGATACGCAATGATCTTTGAATCGGCCTGATCACCAACACCAGCTGCCTTGCATGCCGCAAAAGCACCGGAGACCGTCACCCGCCTTGGGTGCGTGGGTCGAAAGCGATGCGCCGAACACGTGTGGCCATTTACCAAGCCGTCATTTTCCGATAAAAGACCGTTCATGCGTCAAGTTTTTGCAACGCTCGTCGCGGCCTGGGGGCCCTTGATTCCGCCCGGCTCGACGCGAAGCGGGGGGCATCATGGGAAGAATTCCCCCATCGCGACCCTTGCCGGACATTCGGTCGCCGGCCCCCAGGAAGGCGATAATCGTCGCCGGAAGCGATTGCGTGACGTTCCAGAAACAACCAAAGCAACATGACCCCTCGTACCCGACAGGAGGTGCATCGTGGACAATGCGGTATGGGAACGGATGCAGCGGGTGTTGCCTTCCCTTTCCCTCAGGGATCGCGGCGATATCTATACCGACACCACCGAATTCATGAGTATTTCATACGGGGATGTCATCTCTCTGGGAAACCGGCTCTTTGCCGTGCTCCGGGACGAGGCTGAACGGCGTTTCGGCATGGAAGACCCCAAGTACTGGGTCAAACGCTGCCGGGATCTGGAAACAGAAGAACAATACATCCTCAAACTGGTGTTCCACGAACGTTTTGAACAGAACATCGGCTCCATAACCATCCAATGCTTTCGCAGTCCTGAAAAGGAATCCCGCATCCTCGACCGCGTCAAAAACGACGCCCGCTTCATGCAGGGCATCACCCTGCATGACGTGGCCGGCAATCCCGTCCGCGTCCTGGAATTGATTCGGGGCCGAAGCCTGGACAATGTGATCGAAGATATCGACGCTGATCACCGGACCTATTTTTATGAACTGTTCCCGGGTATTCTGGAAAAATTCATCGGCACCTGTGAAGCCATTGTTTTTTTACACGACCATGGGGAAAAACATGGAGACATCCGCCGGGACCATATCTGGATCGAACACCGAACCGGCCGCTACCGTTGGATCGATTTCGACTATGCCTACGAATCCACGGAAAATCCCTTTGGTCTGGACCTGTTCGGTCTGGGAAACATTCTGATGTTCATCACTGGCCAGGGCATTCACACCACCCATGAACTGGCCGCAACCCAAAAGGGAAAGGAAATCCTCTCCACCCTGAATCCTGAGGATTTTTCCCTTTTGTTTCCCAACCGCCTGTTCAATCTCCGAAAGATGTTCCCCTATATCCCTGAGGAACTGAACAGGGTGCTGCTGCGTTTCTCGGCCGGAACCTATGTATTTTACGAAACCGTGGAAGAAATGCTCCAGGATCTCAAACCCTGCCTGTCATGCCTGCCCAAAACCTGAGCAGAAGAAGCGGGATCCCCCTCTAACATCCGGAGGAAGCTATGAATTTCAAAAAGATCCTTGTGGCCGTGGATGCCTCGGAAAATTCAGCCCGGGCCGTCGAGTACACGGGAATAATGATTGGCCAAACCCCGGGGTTTCAAATTCATCTGTTGTATGTGGAACGCCATCCGGAACGGGACATCTTTCCCGACGACGCATCCTGGAAAAACGCCTGTCAGGAAGAAGAACAAAATATCCGCGATTTTCTGGCCCAGGCCCGAGGCATGCTCGAGAACAAAGGCGTCCAACATGAGGCCATCTCCGTGGACTATGCGTCCTCGGGGTCCTGCTCCACGGGCCCGCAGCGCAGCAGCAAGGGGCACAGCGTGGCCAATCACATTCTCAAGGTGCATCAGGAGGGCGGCTATGGAACCGTTGTCGTGGGCCGCAGGGGAGTGTCCAAGGCCGAGGAGTTTCTTTTCGGGAGCGTGACCACCAAGATCATCCACAACGCCAAGGATTGCACGGTCTGGGTGGTGGAATAGACCATTATTTCGAAAGACCGTGCAACCCCCGGGCCACCCGGGGCAGCCCCTTGGAAAACGAACAGAGCACCGGCACCACCACCAGGGTCAGCAAAGTGGCCACGGCCAGACCGAAGACCACGGCCACGGCCATGGGGCCCCACCACTGGGCCGACTCCCCGCCGATGTTCCAGGCCATGTTCTTGAAGTCAAAGCTCACGCCCGTGGCCATGGGCAGCAGCCCCAGGATGGTGGTGATGGCCGTGAGCATCACCGGACGGAAACGGATCAATCCGGCCCGCATCAGGGCCTCTGTGCGTTCCATGCCCCGACTCAGAAGCTGCATGTAGTAATCGATGAGCACGATGGCGTTGTTCACCACCACCCCGGCCAGGCTGATCACGCCGACTCCGGTCATGATGATCCCAAAGGCCGTGTTCGTGACCAAAAGACCGAAAAACACGCCGATCAGGGACAGCAGGACCGAAGCCAGGATGATCAGGGCGGGAATGATGGAATTGAACTGGGTGATCAGCACCAGGAATATCAAGAAGAGCACTGCGGCAAAGGCCTTGCTCAGAAAGTCCTGGGCCTTGGCCTGTTCCTCCTGTTCGCCGGTGAACTGGTAGGAATAGCCCCCGGGCCACTCAAACCCGGTCAAACGGTTCTCAATATCCCGCAGCACGTCGTTGGCCAGCCGACCGGAGACCGAGGCCGACACCGTGACCACCCTGCGCTGGTTCAAACGCATGATGTCCCCAACACCGCTGGCCAGTTCCACCCGGGCGACACTGGTCAGGGGAACAGGCTCGCCCCGTGGGCCGGATACCGTCAGCCGGCGCAGGGATTCCAGGGAATCCCGCGCCTGCTCGGGCAGCCGGGCCGTAATGTCGTATTCGTCCCGATCGTCACGCAACACCCCCACGCGGACACCGCCCACCGCGGCCTTGACCGTGTAGGCGATGGTGTAGGTGTCCAGCCCCAGAAGCGCGGCCTTTTCCTTGTTTACATTGATCCGGATTTCCGGCTTGCCATAGACGTAATTGTCCTTCAGATCCACCAGGCCGGGGATGTCGCGGATATTCCGGCGCACTTGGGCGGCCAATTCTCCCAGAACGCGGATGTCCCTGCCGGAAATTTCAATGTTCACGGGCGGGCCTGTGGGCGGCCCGTTCTCTTCATTTTCCACCTGCACCTCGGCCCCGGCAATGACCGCCAGGACACGTTCGCGAATCTCGTCCACGGTTTTGGCGGAGGATTGACTCCGCTCGGCAAAGTCCTTGAAGTCCAAAACAACCCTGCTCAAATGCGTGCCCGGCCCGCCCGCGGCAAAAGGGTCGCCGCCGGCTGAACCGACATTGGCAATCACATGCTTGATGTCCTCGTATTCCAAGACAACGGCCTCCACCTGGGCCACCAATTGATCCGAAGCGTCCAGGCTGGTCCCTTCGGGAGCGCGGATATGCACGTAAGCCCGGTTGGGATCGGTTTCGGGGAAAAACTCCACCCCCTTGCCCCACCGGGCAAAGCCGCCCATGGACGCGATCAGCAACACAACGGAAGCGGCCAGGACGATCACGCGATGGCCCAAAGACCACCTGAGAAGCCCCGCATAAATCCGTTTGACCCATGCCTCGCGCTGGAGCCCGCCGGAATCGTCAGAATTGTTGGCTGTAGTCCTGCGCACGGTCTGGTAGCGGGCCGAAAGCACCGGGTTGACCACCAGGGCGATGAACAGCGACGCCGTGAGGACCATGATCAGGGTCTTGGGCAGAAACATCATGAACTCGCCCATGATGCCCGGCCAGAAAAGCAGGGGGATAAACGCGGACAAGGTGGTCAAGGTGGCCGTGATCACGGGCCAGGCCACCTGGTTCGTGCCGATTCGCGCGGCCGCCTGTCTGGTCTCGCCCTGCTGCATGTGCCGGTAGATGTTCTCCACGATGACGATGCCGTTGTCCACGAGCATGCCCAGGGCCAAAATCAGGGAAAAAAGCACGACCATGTTCAAGGTCACTCCGAAAGCGGCCAGCAGGACAAAACCCATGAACATGGAATAGGGAATGGCCAACGCCACGAACACGGCGGAACGTCCGCCGATAAAGGCCAAAATGACCGCCAGCACGAGAATCAGGCCGGTGAGGATATTGTTTTCCAGTTCCGCGACAATATCCCGCACATACTCGGACATGTCCGAAGAGATGTCCAACTGCAGGTTCGAAGGCAGGGTCACACGGGCCTGGTCCACCATGGCCCGGACCTCGTCGCAGATGCGCACGATGTTTTCCCCGCTGCGCTTCTGCACGGCCAGGGTCACGCTGGGCCGGCCGTTGATCCGGGACCGGGTCAACGCATCCTTGTGCGTATCCTCGATCCGGGCCACATCCCGCAAGTATACTGGTCGGCCGTCGCGCACAAAGGCCACGATGGAGAAGATCTCCTCCGGATGCTTGAAATCCTCGGGCACCCGAACCAGATAGCGGGTCTGGCCGATGTCCATGCTCCCGCCGGGCATGTTCACATTGCCCTGGGTCACGGCCTGGATCATGCTCGAAAAGGGCACGTTGTAGGCTTGAATGCGGTCCAGGTCGAACTCCACCCTGATTTCCCGCTCCAGACCGCCGCTTTCCAGCACATTGAGCACGCCTGGAATGGTTTCGATCCGGTCCTTGAGGTCTTCTCCCCAATTCTTCAACCGGGCCAGGGAATACGGTCCCGAGAGAACCACGCGGATCACCGGGATGTCCGAGAAATTGATCTCTTCCACCACCGGATCATCTTCCAGGTCCGCCGGCAGATCCGCCTTGGCCTGGTCCACCTTGACCCGCACCTTTTGCAGGGCGTCGTCAATATCCACCGTGGGCAAAAACTTCACCGCCACCGTGGACAGCCCTTCCGCGGAACTGGCCCTGATCTCCTCCACTCCGGAAAGCCCCTTGAGCTTGCGCTCAATGGGCATGGTGATCAGGGTTTCCATGTCTTCGGGCGCCACGCCTTCGTAAGTGGTGGTCACGAAAACGTACGGGATGGTGATGTCCGGAAAGGCCTCCCGGGGCAGGGTCAGGTAGGAATGCACGCCCACGACCACCAGGATCACCAACAGGGTCAGGACCGTGGCTTGACGGCGCAGGGCCCATTCGTTGACGATCATTGTACCGTCACCAAGGTGCCGTCTTCCACTTCACGCTGCCCGGCGACGATCAGACGATCTCCGATAGCAAGTCCTCGAACGATCTGCACGCGATCCCGCTCAATCACGCCGATCTCCACCGTCCTGGCCCGGGCCGCCCCGTTTTCCTCGACATACACCAGACGTTCCCCGCCACGATCAATCAAGGCGGACAGGGGCGCGGCCACGCCTTCGGGAATCACCCGGCGCACGAAAGCCACCCGGGCGATCATTCCCGGCCGGATCATTCCGTCCGGATTGTCAACCAGCACCTGAACGCGAAAGGTCTTGGTCGCCGGATCCGCCTTCAAGGCCACAAAATCCACCACCCCGGTAAAATCCTGCTCCTGGAACGCGTCCACCGCGACCCGTACGTCCTGTCCCTTTGTTAAGAAACGGACATCCATCTCCGGGACTTGCACCTGAAACTTGATGGTGTCGATGTTCACCAGTTCCAGCATGATCTGGCCCCGGTCCACGAACTCTCCGGATTCGATGAAAAGATCGTTCACCCGTCCCGTCATGGGCGCCCGGACCAGACCTCGGTTGTACTCGATCTCGCTTTGCCGCAAGGCTTCCCGGGCCAAAACATGCTCCACCCTGACCTTGTCCAGCTCCTCCTCGGAAATGATGCTCTCCTGGAATAACTGTTCTCTCCTGCGAAGCTGGTCCTCGATCAGCTCGAAGGTGGCCCGAGCACTGGCCAGTTCCGCGCCCAGGGCCGTGACGTCGATATGGACCAGGACCTGATTCAAGACCACGCGGTCTCCCTCGCGCACCAGAAGCTTCTCCACCCGCCCGGCGGTTTCCGCGGCCAGGCGCACTTCCAGCCAGGACGTGGCCTCTCCGGGCAAAACAACCACGTCATGAAGCGTTTCCGGAACAATCTCCCGGAGCTGGACATTCACGCGGCGCGGCTGGTCTGCTTCGGCAGGGGAATGCTCCCCGGAGGAATTGGAACAGGCGGCAAGCAATCCGAAAAACAGCAGCACCGCGAGAATGCGCCACATCAGGAGATGAATGGGAAGTTCATGTGATTGCATACAAAAAACCATGGCAAAGGGTGCAATTGAAAAAAAACCCGATAACGCGCTATCCCGATAGGGGGGAACTTGTCTAGCCCGTTGCCCGACATTGTTCAAGCAACAAGATCGTGGTCATGAATATTGACGCTTCAGGGATGGATTTCCAAAACAGGGACAAAGATCCGCCCCAGCCGAAACAATGAAAGCTGGATTTTGCCAAAAAAAGGCTTTTGTGGTACTTATTTTTTTCATTCGCGGCCGAGCCGCCGCTTTTCGCACATCCCCAATCTTATCTTTTCTGAGCCCGACATGATGATCATACTTCACTCTTTTCGCACGTGCCGCTTCTTCGCCCTTTTCCTCCTTTGCCTGCTCATTGCCGCGCCCACGGCATTATTGGCCCAAAACAGCCACCAGCCAGCCAGGATCGACCAATCCTCCCCCGCTGACAGCCGGCTGGCCGCAGCCCGTTCCCAGCTGGCCGGCATTGCCGCGTCCATCCAGGACAGAAGAGAGCATCTGGAAGAATTGCGCCAACAATGGGCAGCCGCGCAGACCGCATCGGAAAAAACCGAACTGGAACAGGAAATCGCCGAGCTGGAAGAACTGATCCAGGCCTCGCGCAACTCCTTTGAATCCATTGCCACGGGCGGCGTGGACAGCACGATTTTCAGGGATCATCCGGACCAGCCTTTCAACTGGCAGCAGGACCTGTTCCAGATCATCGAGCCCTTTCTGGACCAGCTCAAACGGATGACCGAAACGCCCCGGACCATAGAACGTTTGAGTTCCGAAATCTCCGACCAGGAAAGCCGCCTGACGATCATCAACCGGGCCCTGGAGCATATTGCCAGCGTCAAGGCCGGGGTGGAAGACGACGTCCTGGGCCAGCGGCTTTTGGCCCTGGAACGAGCCTGGCAACAGCGCGGCGCCGATGTCCAGCTGGAATTGGAATTGCTCCGCCAACGCCTGCTTGATTTGCGCGAAAAGCAGACATCTTTCTGGACCATGGTACACCAGGGACTGCTCAACTTCATCACGGGCCGCGGCGTGGTCCTGGTGCTGGCCTTTTTTGCCGCCGGCACGGTCTGGTTCGTGATGCAGGCCCTGCCCAGGGTCATCAAACGGCGCAGGGATGAGCAAGCCCTTGCCTCCCGCAAACCCCACTTCCGTCTGATGACCTACGGATACCAGGCCCTTTGCGGCCTGCTTTCGCTGATCGCCCTGCTCCTGGTGCTCTATGTGTCCGGGGATTGGCTGCTCCTGGGCATTGCCCTGATCATTCTGATTTTTATCGCCATCGGGTTCAAGAACTATCTGCCAAAATTCATGACCGAAGCCCGGTTGCTGCTGGACATGGGGCCCGTACGGGAAGGGGAGCGGGTCATCTACAACGGCATTCCCTGGCAGGTACAGTCCCTGAACATGTATTCAACCTTGGTCAACCCGGAGCTGCAGGGCGGAACCCTGCGCATGCCGCTTTCCGCTCTGGCCGACATGCTTTCCCGGCCCGTGGAACCCGAAGAACCTTGGTTTCCCACCCGCAAGAACGACTTTGTCCTGCTTGCAGACGGCACCTTTGGACAGATATTGCTGCAAACCCCGGAAGTGGTCCAGATGAAGGTGGTGGGATCCACCAGGACCTTTGCCACGGATTCCTTTCTCGGCTCGTCCCCGCGCAATCTTTCCCGGGACGGTTTCGGGTTTGCCGTGACCTTCGGCATTGACTACCAGCACCAAGCCATCTGCCTGGAAGAAGTTCCCGGCATCTTCGATGCGGCAGTCACGGCCGCGCTCAAAGCGTCCCCGGTCGCTGATTCCCTGGAAGCTGTGCTCGTGGACTTCAAGGAAGCCGGAGCATCGTCCCTGGATTACCTCATTTTCGTGAACATGAGCGGCCAGGCCGCGGGCTCCTACTGGGCCGTCGGCCGGATCATTCAACAGGCCTGCGTCCGGGTATGCAATGAACGCGGTTGGATCATCCCCTTCACCCAGTTGACGGTGCATCAGGGAGACGGGTTTGACGCCTTGCGCAACACCCGGAAATAGTCCCCCCGTGCACCTGTTCTGGGGAACGGTCGTGTTCTGCGCATGCCTTGGCCTGTTCCCGGCCATGGCATATGCCCAGCTGAACGAACAACTCAAGGGCATGCTTCCGGACGTGTTGCAAAACGCCCTTTTCGGGCCGAAAGCCTATCGCCTGGAATTCCGCGGAGACATGGAACCCGGCGTACAAGAAACGCTGCAATCCGTTTCCGAGACCTTTATCCTGCAGGAACGACCGCCGGCCACTCCGGAAATGTTGGAGCGTCGCGCCCATTCGGACATCCCGCTGATGCAGCAGGCCCTGCGCTCCGAAGGATTTTACGACGGCCAAATCGAAGTCCATGTGGATCATGCCGCGGCCCCGCCCCTGGTCGCCTTTGAAATCCGCACCGGACCGCCCTACCTGCTGACCGCGGTGCATTTCAACGGCTCCTTCCCGGAGCATGATTTTCCCGAACCCACGGCCGCCACCGCGAACCTTGCCCTGAACCAACGGGCCCGCGCTCCTGAAATCCAGCAGGCCACAACCGCGCTCAGAGAATATCTGCGCGAGCATGGGCATCCCTTTGCTACAGCCAAGCTCGAAAAAATCATCGTCGACCATCAGCTTCGCTCCATGGTCGTCAATTTCACACTGGAACCCGGCCCCAAGGCCTTTTTCGGATCAATCGTGATCGAGGGCCTGGAACGTGTTTCCAGGCAATACATTATGGACAAGCTGCCCTGGACCACAGGCCAGGCCTACCAGGCATCCCTGCTGAACACGCTGCGCAGCCGCCTGATGCGCGACGGATTGTTCACCGCGATCAATGTTTCGCTTCCAGAGTCGCCTCTGCACGAGGTTGTCACGGATAACGGTGAGGTCCAGGTGGTCATCTCCGTGGTGGAACGAGTCCCGCGCACCGTGAAATCCGGAGCTTCCTACGAAACGGACCGCGGTTTCGGCGTCGAGTTGAGTTGGGAGCACCGCAACCTGCGCGGACAGGCTGAACGCCTGCGGACCCGTTTCGTGCTGGCGGAAAAGGAACAGGCCCTTTCCGCGGACTACCGGGTCCCGAACTTCCTGGAGGAACGGCAGTCCCTGGAATTTTCCAGCGAAGCCGGCAACCTGGAGACGGATTCCTACGATAGAAAAGGTATCGCCGTTGGGGCTACGGTGTTTCGTGAGCTCGACGCTTACTGGACCGTTAGCCTTGGCGCCAGATACCGTCTCTCCGAGACCACGCAGTTCGGCAAGACCCAGACCTACGGCCTTTTTTCCACGCCGGGCGAACTCACCTGGGACAAACGCAACGACGTGCTCAATCCAACCAGGGGCTGGCGGGCGCACATCAAGGCCGAGCCCTACATCGACACCCTGGAAGCAAGCACCAGATTCTTCAAGCTCTTCGGTGGCATCAGCGCCTATCTCCCCGTGCTGTACGAGGATCGCCTGGTCCTGGCCGCCAGGGGCGGAATGGGCTCGATCATGGGCGAAGCCACCCGCAACCTGCCTCCGGACGAACGATTCTATGCCGGCGGCGGGGGCACGATCCGCGGGTACGCGTACCAGTCCATCGGTCCGGAGGAGAACGGACAGGTGGTGGGCGGCAGGAGCATGGTGGATTACAGTCTTGAACTGCGGCTGCGCATGGAAAACAATCTCGGGCTGGTCGCTTTCCTGGACGGGGGGCAGGTATTTAAGGAGTCCAGGCTGCAATGGCAGGACGATTTCTTCTGGGGCGCCGGGCTTGGCCTGCGCTACTTCACGGACTTCGCCCCGATCCGCCTGGACGTCGCTTTTCCATTGAACAAGCGGGGCAAGGACAGTACGTTTCAGGTGTATGTCAGCATCGGCCAGGCATTTTAAATCCAACGCATACCTTTTCCATTATTTCTTTGTTTTCTGGCAGAAGCTGCCTTCGGGGTCGGTATCGGCATCGGGATCGGGATCAGAATTGTCTTAACGATCATGACCCGGCTTCGACCCTGATACCGATACCGATTTCGATACCGATTTCGATATCGATTTCGATACCGATACCGATACCGAAACTGATCCAGATACCAAATACACCAAAGCAAACTTTTTGATCGTGATATACAAGAACCCAAAACGGTGACTCGGAAAACGCATGACGGACAATGAAACGCATCCGCAGCAACCCACGGGCAAGCGGGCAAAACGCCGCTGGTGGCTGTATCTTCTCGTTGGCCCGCCTTTGGCGCTGCTGGTCGCGATTGTTGCCCTGGTGGTCTTTTTGCGCACGGACCACGGCCTGCAGCGCGTTGAATCGCTCCTGAATTCCACCCTCTCGGACGTGGGGGGACAACGCATAGTCTTGTCCGGTTTGCACGGACGTTTCCCCTTTGACCTGCGCCTGGACGGTCTGCGACTGTCAGACGCGGACGGAAACTGGCTGGAAATCGACGCCCTTGTGTTGCGCTGGTCCGGCCGGGATCTGCTGTCAGCCAGGTTGCGGGTCACGGAACTCAGCGCCCGGCGTCTGGAATTGATTCGCCCCCCCTTGGCCGAGGCAAAGGACCCCAAACCCGGAGAGCCTTTCCAGGGCGTTGACCTGCCGGAAACCTTCCCCCAGGTGGCCGTGGAACGCCTCGCCGTGGAAAAAATCGTCCTGACCGAGTCTTTGGCCGGCCAGCGGACCGTGCTGCGCCTGGATGCGGACGCGAACGCCGGCAGGCACGGCCTTGACGCCAACCTGCGCCTGGAGACCCTGAAGGGTCCGGTGGAAGGCCCGGCCGGCCTGCTCACCCTGCGCGTCGGCTACACTCCGTCCCAGGACATCCTGAACCTGGCAGCACGGTTCGAGGACCCACAAGGCAACCTTGCCCCCTTGCTGGGTCTGCCCGAAGCCACCCCCCTGCACCTGCTCCTGGCCGGCGACGGACCTGCGGGCGCCTGGTCAGGGGAACTCGCGGCCCAGGTCGGGGACCTGGTCACAGTGGACAGCTACCTGACGCTGGAGCTACAGGAAAAGTCCACTTTGCACTGGACCGGACAGGTCTTGGTGGCCCCGGACCTGATGCCCGAGCCTGTTCCCGCCTACCTGCCACAGACCAAGTTTGAGGTTTTCCTTTCCCTGCCCGAACCAAACCTGCTGCGCCTGGAACGGATACACCTGGAAAACCCGAGGCTGCGGGCTCACCTGCTGGCTGACCTGGATTTGGACAAGGCCGAGGTGCTGGGCGGCAGACTAGTTGTAGAGGTGGCGGACACGACCCCCTTGAACGCCCTGCTGGACATGGATCTCGGACCGTCCATACAGCTGAACGCCGAGGCGTCCGGTCCCCTGGCCGGGCCGGACATCCGGCTTGCCCTGGCCTTGCAAAAAATCACCGCCGGGCCGGCACGTATTGGACCCCTTGAGCTAAACGCTGACACGCGCTTTGAGCGAGGAGCAGACCTGGTCATTGGTGTGACCGGCTCTGTTCAGGCCCAGGGGCTGGAGATGCCGGACATCGGCCTGCCCGAGGCCCTGGCCGAGTCCCTGAACCTGGGGTTTGATCTTGCATTTCACCAGACAGGATCTCTTCTTGCCTTGCATTCCCTGCACCTGCGCGGCCATGACCTTGAGGCCCTGGCCGAGGCCGAGCTGGACCTGGGTCAAATGCGCCTGGCCGGCAAGGTGCGGCTCATGCCCATGGATATCCATCCCTGGCTGACCGCCCATGATCTGGACTATCAGGGCGCGGTGTCCATGGACATCGCCACCAAGGGCACGCTGCAGCCCCTGGACCTTGCCGTGGACGTGCAGGCCGCACTGGAAGCCCAGAATGCCCTGCCCGATCCCCTGCCGGCCATCCTGGGTGAAACAGTGGCCTTGAACGCCACGATCCTGCTTTCCTCCCCCGCTGAAGACAGCCAGGTTCCAGGCCAGGATCCAAGCCTGGGTCCAAGCTTACCTCTGATCCAGGCCAGAAACGTGTCCCTCCGGGCCGAGGCCCTGCAGGTGGACGCAAAGGCGCAATTTTGCCCGGAGACCAAGCTCCTTGACGCATTCGCCCGCCTGGAACTGCCGGACCTGGGCCGGGCCGCGCCGGCTCTGGATTTTGATTTGGCCGGGTCGCTCTTTCTCGAGGCCAGAGCACAGGGCCAGGTGGACAACAATCTGGCTCTGGAAGCGGTCCTGTCCAGCGACGATCTCGCCGTGGCCGGGCTGGACCCCTTCCCGCTGCACGTGGCTTTACACGCTGACAGCCTGGCTGACGCTCCAGCCGGGAACATCTCCATCAGCACCTCGCCCATGAACACGCCCCTGGCTGCCAGAACCGGCTTTGCCTTGACCGAGGAGGTGTTCCACGTTTCGGAATTCCTGCTCTCTCTGCCCCAGGGCAGGCTGACGGGGCACGGCCATGTTGACCTGGACAGCCGGATGGTCACGGCCCAGGTCCAGGGCCATGTCGCGGACATTGCCCCCCTGGCCCGGCTGGCCGGACAGGACATGCACGGGACCCTGGACATCCAGGCCCGCGTCTCGCCGGATTCTCCGAGGTCTTCGGGCTCTCCGGGCGCAGACAGGCTCAACGCTTTCCTGCATCTGGATCTCACACGGTTCAAGGCTGACTTCGGCGACCTGCATTCCTTGTCCGTGAAGGTCGAAGCCCGTGATCTTCCTGCCGACCCCGGTCTTGATGCCGACATCGCACTGCAAGGCTTTCACTCCGGTCAGACCCGGGTGAACACGTTCACGGCCAAAGCCCAGGGAACCCCGCGCAAGCTGGCTGTGACTGCGTCAACCCAGGGCCATGCACTGCACCCTTTCAACCTCGACGTGCGGGCGGCCTTTGAAGACAACGCCCCCGCCCGTATTGTGCGCGTCCAGGACATTGCCGGCGTCTGGGCCGGTCAGCGCCTGTCCCTGCCCGAAGCCGTGATCATAACCACCGCGGAGAACGACCTGGCGGTCTCTCCCCTGCTTATGGAATTCGGCCAGGCCCTGATCCGCGGCCAGGCGAAACTGGCAAAGCACGAAGCAGACCTGCGTCTGGGCGTGGAAAAGCTGCCCCTGGATCTCTTCACCGAAGCAGCGCAAGGAACGCTCACCGCCGGAATTGCGCTTTCCGGACCGAAATCGGCCCTGGCCGGCCATATCACCATCCTTGGCCAGGACCTCTCACCCCGCATCCCCCAGGTCGACGACTCCATGGCCGTGGACCTGCACGCGGAAGCGGAATTGCATGCCCAGGGCCTGACCTTTGAAGCCGCCCTGCGCAGAAACGGCGACCAGGCCCCCCTGCTCCAGGCAGGCGGGCGGACAGCCCTGCGCGTTGCCCTGGAACCGGCCGGAGTGGAGCTGCCCGAAGATGCTCCGGTCAGCGCCTTTGCCAAAGGGGAACTGGACCTGCTCTGGCTGGGCGAGATGCTGCTTCCTGAAACCCAGTACCTCGCGGGCGCGCTGAACCTGGACCTGACCCTGGCCGGAACCCTGGCAGAGCCCAAACCCTCGGGCCGGGCGGAAATCCTCGACGCAAGCTACCAGCACCTCCAGCAGGGCGTGCTGCTTCGAAACATCGACGCTCTTGCCACCTTGGAGCAGGACCAGGTCCGACTGCACGAACTCACTGCCACGGACATCGACCAGGGGAAGTTGCGCGTGCAGGGCCAAGCCGAACTTGTCCCGGACAAAAATTTCCCCTTTCATTTCACCATCCAGGCCGCTGACCTGAACATCCTGGACAGTCCCCTGGCTACCGCCAGGCTGGCGGATGTTTCACTGGATGTTTCCGGCTCGGCCACGGCCCAGGAAATCAAAGGTCACCTGGCTTTTGACCGCGTGGAAGTGTTTGTCCGGGACCTGGGCGGACCGCAGGTTGCGGAACTGCATGTCATTGAGATCCATGATTCAGACGCCCCAGCCGTGCTCGGCGAACCCATACCCAGATCTGCACCGCCGGCCGTCACCCTGGACGTGGACGTGCGATTCCCGGCCAGGGTTTTCGTACGCGGCCGGGGCTTGGACTCGGAATGGGGCGGCGGCCTGCATGTTTCCGGAAACGCGGCAAGGCCCGCGTTGCGTGGTGAGATCAAGCCGATCCGGGGCCGTTTGGACATGCTCGGCAAGCGGTTCACCCTGTCCAGGGAAAGCGTCATCCAGTTCGTCGGCGACTACCCGCCCGCGCCTTTCGTGAACATCCAGGCCGAGCAGCAGGGCAAGGAGCATATGTTTTTCCTGATCATCAGCGGCATTCCGCCGGACATTGAGATCCGTCCCGAAGCAGAACCACCTTTGCCCGAGGACGAAGTACTGTCCCAGATGCTCTTCAGCCGGTCCATGTCCAATATCACCCCGGTCCAGGCCGCCAAGCTGGCCCTGGCCGTCCGCGAACTGGCCGGTCATGGCGCGGGCCCGGACATCATGGGGGCCGCCCGGGACATCCTGCTCCTGGATGACCTGGATATTGTTTCGCAAGAAGGAGGAGAGATGGGGCTGAGGGCCGGGAAATACGTCAACGAACGGGTCTATATGCGCCTGGAGAGCGACCTGAAAACCGGCGAGGAACAGGTTTCAGCCGACGTGGAACTGACTCCGCGCATCAACCTGGAAAGCAGGATCGGCCCCAAGGGCGGCGGTTTGGGACTGTTCTGGAGGCATGATTATTGAAATCGCCGCGAGCTCTCTCAAGAGCAGTACGCAAAGCATAAACATGACCCCCTGGTCCAGGGCGAATGCGCGTCGAGATTGGAACACCGCTTTCTGGTGAATATTCTAACCTCACCTTCGCCTGATTTCCGAGCTCGTCTCAAGCCACCCTGGCCTCGGTTAGGTCGAGGACTTTGGCCTGAACAGACTCGAGCACCGAGTCTCGAATGAACTTGCTTGCGCCAAGAATTTCAATACCGATGAGCTCGCCTTTTTCATTCAATTCGGCTGTGATATTTGGACTGACCTCAACACTGCCGGCCTCTGCTTCATCCGAAATGGCGAGATGAAGAACATCATCTTTCTCGAAGTATGCCAGGCGTGTTTTACTCATACTTTTAGCCTCCCAGATTTGACCCGAGAATTGATCTGTTGGCGGTTTGTCGAATGTATCGTCACAGGCGTCAGCGTGTTTTCAGTGCGCTCATAGGGAATCATGACCAGGAGTTCCTCATGTCGGCCAATCACCGCCAGACGACCTGTTGCCGTGTCCACATACCGTTCAGCTGAGTAGCGCAAAATATGCTCCACAGTCGCAAGCTCATACCGACGCAACTTCAGCCGATACCTCATGTAGTCGGTCCAGACAATGGTCTGCTCCACCATGCCCCCAGGCCCCAGCATCAGACCACGCCATGATCCAGCATGGCGTCGGCCACTCTGCGAAAACCGGCGATATTCGCCCCGGCCACCAAATCCCCCTTTGCGCCGAATTCCTCGGCTGCATCCACGCATTGTTTGTGAATGGCCTTCATGATTTGTTGCAGCTTCTGGTCAACTTCCTCCCTGCTCCATTTGAGACGCATTGAATTCTGGGACATTTCCAGGCCCGAAACCGCAACCCCACCGGCATTGGCCGCCTTTGCCAACCCATAGAGCACTCGAGAGGAATGGACGAAATGAACTGCATCCGGCTCAGTGGGCATGTTGGCCCCTTCGCAGAGCAGACAACACCCATTATGACACAGGGCTTGCGCGTCAGCCAGACTGATTTCATTCTGGGTCGCCGATGGAAAAGCGCAATCGCACTTGATGCCCCAAGGCCTCGTGCCTTCATGGTACTCGACGCCTTTGAACTTTTCGGCATATTCCTTGATTCTTCCGTAACGGATCCTTTTCAACTCTATCACGAACTTCAATTTTTCTTCGTCAATCCCGTCAGGGTCGTAAATCGTCCCGTTGGAGTCGGACAATGACACGACCTTTCCACCCAACTGCAAAATTTTCTCCACCGTGTACTGGGCCACGTTGCCGGACCCGCTGACCACGCATATTTTGCCTTCCAGGCTGTCACCCCTGGTCCGCAACATCTCCTGGGCAAAGTAAACCGCCCCGTAGCCCGTGGCCTCGGGCCTGATCAGTGAGCCTCCCCAGTTGATATTCTTCCCGGTCAACACCCCGGTAAATTCGTTGCGCAGTCTTTTATACTGGCCGAACATAAAGCCGATTTCCCTGGCTCCGACGCCGATGTCGCCGGCCGGAACATCCGTATCCGCGCCGATATGCCTGGAGAGTTCCGTCATGAAAGACTGGCAGAAACGCATTATCTCCGCATCGGATTTATATTTGGGATCAAAATCAGCCCCTCCCTTTCCGCCTCCAAGGGGCAACGTGGTCAAGGAATTCTTGAAGATCTGCTCAAAGCCCAAAAACTTGATGATTCCCAGATTCACACTCGGGTGAAACCTGATGCCGCCCTTGTACGGGCCCAGGGAGCTGTTGAACTGGACCCTGAAGCCCCGGTTGACGTGCACGTTGCCCTTGTCGTCCTGCCACGGGACCCGAAAGAGGATCATGCGTTCCGGTTCCACAATTCTTCCCAGGATGTTGGCCTCAATGTACGCCGGCTTGGCCGCGATCACCGGTTCCAGGGACTCCAGCACCTCCTGGACGGCCTGATGGAACTCGCGCTCTCCAGGATCTCTTTTGACGACGTGATCCAGCACGCTCTGGATATGCTCTTTTGCTTTCATCAACCTTCCTCTTTGTTGAATTATTGGTGAAAAATCACGGCATGGTCAAAAGACACATGCGCACATGCGCTGACCTTCCCTTTGATAAAACAGTCCATCCCAGACATTGTCATCCGATAAAAAGGGAAGTTTTTAACGACAAAATATTGTAAAAACAAGCCATACAGGTGCTCAACCTATCCGCGTAAATGCAGGAAGGATTTTCGACGGCATGTGGAATCAATGATGCAGGAATTATCCATGATAGCAGATCAGCTTCTGCTGAACCACATCGGCAACCATGCGCAAATTCTGCTCAGCCAGATCATAGACCCCCACCACGTGGGAAAGGGCGTCGCCATCGGGCGCCAGTGTTTTCAGACGGTTTTCAAAACCCTGGAGCCAGGAAAAATTCGCGATAACCTCGGGCAGATCCGGAAAAATGGCCAGATAAAAAATGCCCGTTTCCACCAGGTCCTGAAAAAAATGACTGCCATAGGACAACTCCGGCATCAGGTTGCCGTCTCTCCAGGCGACTTCTCCTAATACGGACACATTATTTATTTCTGAAAAATGCACGGGAACCCCCATGGAAGGTGTCGTTGTCCCCCAACGCCCCGGACCAATAAGCATCAACGACTGGTGTTCCCGGTCAGCAACCTGTTTGTTCAGGCGCCCAATCAGACGCGCAACATCGAATTTTTCGTTCAAGGAAAGCCTTGCATATTCCCGGGGATGGATATGGATGAGGCGATGAATGTACTTTGACCTGTGTTGAGCGTTTTTAACACATTCGCGCTACATTTTTGCTTGCATAACATACTGTATTTGTTTACTATATCCTCCATTCGAAACATCGTGAAGTTACACCCAACGAGTGGAGGAA
>DSBL01000076.1 GCA_011049455.1 Desulfonatronum sp.
CCAAGGCTATAATGGGCGAGGATTTTCAAGCTATTTGCTCCTGCAAGCCTAAAACCACCTTAAAATCAATCGCTACGGCACTACTGGGAATGGCGGCGTAAGCAGTTTTCGTGAAACTTCAGTAAAAGAATCCTGATCCCTTTTAAAAAGGCAGCCCCGTGGACGGGGATTCCTTTTCAAGTATTGTGGTTTTATACGTCAACCCGGCCAAGGGCAGGCGCTGGGCCGGCACCTGGCGCAGACGCAATCCCAGCCCAAGGGCGCGGCGAACCCGACTGCGCATGGTTTCCAGGACCGTGCCGGGCAGGGATCCGCCTTGCGGGACGGCCACCAGCAATTCCACCTGGTCTCCCAGACCGTGCATGGTGTGCACCACCACGCGCACGTCTTCGATGTCCGGCGTCACCTCCCGCACGATGCGCTCCAGGCTTTGCGGATAAAACCGCACTCCGCGCACGGTCAGGGCGTCGTCGCATCGCCGCAGTACGGGAGACAGCCTGGCCAGGGTCCGGCCGCAGGGACACGGTCCAGGCTGGAGCCGGCTGACATCGCCGGTGCGCAAACGAATCAAAGGGTATCCTTGGGTGGACAGGCTGGTCACCACCACCTCGCCCTCCTCGCCCAAGACCTTGGGACTGCCAGTATCCGGATCCACGATTTCCACCAGAAAATGATCTTCGGCCAGATGCAGACCCCGCTGTTGAGAACATTCCGCGGCCAGGGCCGGTTCGATCATCTCCGCCACCCCATAAAGGGCATATGCCTTAAGACCCAAGCCTTGCTCGAGAAGATCGCGCACCTTTGGAGTCAAACCTTCCGGTCCGAACAATCCGATGCGCAGGTGCAAATCGTTTTTCCTTCCGGCTACGTTCAAGGCGGGAATCATGTTCAGAGCAAAGGATGGTGTGCTGGCCAGAATAGTGGAACGGAAATCCACCATCATCCGAATCTGCAAAGACGCGGAAACCGTGGCTGCCGGGGTGAACATCGCGCCCAGCGCCTCGGCTCCCTGGTTGAAGGTGAAAGCGCCGGGAAACTGGCTGTAATGAAAGGCCACCTGGATGACGTCCGTACGCCCGACCCCGGCGGAAGTCATGGCCCGGCACATCAGCTCGGTCCACATCCGGATGTCCTGGCGGGTGTATCCGACAACAATGGGTTCCGCACTGGCCGCCGCGAACCGGAGTTGGACCACGCTGCGCAACGGCACGGCGAACAGTCCGTAGGGATAAGCCCGAACCAGGTCGTCGCGGGTGGTGAACGGAATCTTTGTCAAATCGGAAAGTTGCCGGATATCCTCGGGCAGCAACGCCAAATCACGAAACCGTTTGGCGTAAAAATCCACGTTGCGGGCCGCCAGGTTCAGCGTCATCTGCAGCCGCTCCAGCTGCAGCTGCTCCAGAGCCTCGCGGTCCATGCACTCCGCTTGCGGGTTCCACACGGCGTGTTCCATGCTCATCGCTCCCATTTGGCCTTGTAATCGCGTCCCAGATAGGCCCGGCGAAACTCGTCGTCGCCCTCCAGATCCCGGGGGTGTCCGCTTAAAATCAGGCGGCCGGCCTGCAGAACATAAGCCCTTTGACTGACGCGCAAGGCGGCCACGGCGTTTTGCTCCACCAGCAAAATGGTCAAACCCTGCTCCTTGAGTATGTCCAAGGTTCGGAAGATTTCCTTGACCACCAGCGGGGCCAGACCAAAAGACGGTTCATCCAGCACCAGCAAACGCGGTGCGGCCATCAGGGCTCGGGCAATGGCCAACATTTGCTGCTCCCCTCCGCTCAAGGTCGCGGCCCGTTGATCCAAACGCTGTCCAAGGACCGGAAACAACTCCAGCAGTCTGGCCTTGTTCTCTTTGATCAGTACGGCATTGCGCCGCCCGCGCAAGGCAAACGCGCCAAGATGGAGATTCTCCCTGACGCTCATGGAGGGAAAAAGCTGACGCGCCTCGGCCACCTGCACCAGGCCCAGCTCCACGATGCGATGGGCGGGCAAACGCCTTACGTCATAACCTTCGAAGGTCAACTCTCCGGACAACGGACGAATCAATCCGCTGAGCGCCTGGAGCAGAGTGCTTTTGCCCGCGCCGTTGGCGCCCACCAGGCAGACCGTTTCCCCGTTATTCACGTGCAGGCTGACTCCGTGCAGCACGGCGATACCGTCATACCCGGCATGGAGATTGCGTATGCGCAACATCTTGATGCTATTCCCCCAAATACGCCGAAATCACTTGCGGGTCGGCCTGGATCTCTCGCGGCGGTCCCTGGGCCAAAAGCCGTCCATGGTGCAACACCAGCACATGGTCCGTATGCGCCATAACCATGTCCATATCGTGCTCCACCATGATCATGCTCATCCCTTGACCGCGCAAATCTTGCAGCAACAGCGCCATGGATTCGCGTTCGGCCATGGTCAATCCGCCCATGGGCTCGTCCAGCAGTAGCAGTTTGGGGTCACCGGCCACGGCCCTGGACAGCTCCAACAGCTTGCGCTGCCATAGGGACAATTCCAAGACCGGTCGGCTCCATAGCGTTTCCAGGGAAAAACGGGCCAACAGCTCCAGCCCTTTTTCCTGCATTTTGCGCTCCTCGCGCCGGCTGGCCGAGCTGCGCAACAGATGTCCGAATACTCCCACTCGGCCCTGGGTGTGCAACCCCAGCAACAAATTGTCCAGAACATTCATCTCCTGCACCAACTGCACGGTCTGAAAAGTCCGAGCCAAACCCAGGACCGCACGCTCATATGCCGGCACGCCGTACAAGCTTCGTCCCTCCAGCAGGACATCCCCGGCCTGCGGGGCATATAGGCCGCAGATGACATTGAGCATGGACGTTTTTCCAGCGCCATTGGGGCCGATCAAGGCGGACCAAAGTCCGGCCGGGACATGCAGGGAAATGTCCATCAATGCCTGCAATCCGCCGAAGCGCAGGCAAACATCCCGCAGAACAAGCAATGAGGACGCAGCCTCAGCCATGTCCCCTCCAGATTTTGCGCGCCATATTTTTCAGGGCGGGCAACAAGCCACGAGGGCAAAACATCAGCACAATCATCAAAATCAGGCCGTGCAGCAACGGCATCACATCAGGCACGGCATGCAGCCATTCCGGCAGCAGCAGCAAAAACGCCGCTCCGAAAACGCCCCCCCAAAGGTTGCCCAGCCCCCCCACGGCGGTCATGGTTACAAGTTGCAGGGACACGAACATGTCAAAGCTGTGAGGGCTAATAAACTGCAGGTAGTGAGCGTACAGGCAGCCGGCCAAGGCCGCGAGCAAAGCCGCGGCCACAAACAGGGCGATTTTGTATTGGACCACGGGAATGCCCAGGGACACCGGCAACAGATCGCCTTGGTGCAGGCTGCGCAGTGCCCTGCCAGGCCTGGTGCGCAGCAAGTTGGAGCACAGCCAGAGCACCGCCAAAAGCACGCCCCAAACCAAGTAGAAAAAATTGCGGTCGCTGCTCAAGTTCACCCCGGCCAGGGACATCGCCGGGATGCCGAACAAGCCGGAGGAGCCGCCGGTCATAGACTCCCATTGGATGCAGACAATGGTGAAGATCATGTTCAAGCCCAAAGTGGCCATGACCAGGTTGTGGCCTTCCAGCTTGAGCGTTGGCGCGGCCAGCACCAGGGCCACAAGGCCGGTAAGGGTCAGAGCCGCTGCAATCGCCAGACCCACGGGCAGACCATGGTGCACCGTCAAAATACCCGAGGCGTAGGCACCCAGACCGAAAAAAGCGGCCTGCCCCAGGGAAACCTGGCCGGCCATGCCGATGAGCAGGTTCAAGCCGGTCACGGCTAAAGCAAACAGGCCGATCAGGCTGCCCAAGGAAAGCAAATAGGTGTCCGTGACCGCGAAAGGCGTTAAGGCTGCGGCTGTGGCCAGGATCGCATACGGCAACAGACGGCGCCAAGGTCTTGCAGCTGCTGTTCGTCCGGCACTCATACCCGTTTCAACGTCCTTTGGCCGAACAAGCCCGAGGGTCTGACCCACAACACGCAAAGCAGAATCAGAAAAGCCAGGGCGTCCTTATAGGCCGAGGAAATGAATCCGGCCGCCAGGGACTCCAGAACTCCCAGGAGCAGCCCACCGGCCACGGCTCCCCAGACATGTCCGTAGCCGCCGAGAATGGCAGCCGCAAACCCCTTCAAGCCGAGCATCACCCCGGCGCTATAGTGCATGCCGGTGATGGGCGCGATGAGGATTCCGGCAGTGGCTCCAAGAGCCGCGCTCAAGGCAAAGGACACCATGACCATGCGGGCCACGGGAATGCCCACCAGCACGGCTCCGCGGCGATTATCGGCCACGGCCCGGATGGCCTGCCCCACAGGGGTCCGGTGAAAGAATACATGTAAAAGGGTCACCGCGGCCATGGTCAGAAACAAAATCCACAGTGCTTGCCGGGAAATCACCGCGTTGCCGAGCAATAACGGTGCTTCCGAGGAAAAGGAGGTCAGTGCCCGGGCCGTTTTGCCCCAAAAGAGCGACGCTGCGCCACGTACGGCGATGGAAAAACCCACGGTGATCAGCACGAGAATGAGGATATGTCTGGACCTGGCCAGACCCAGGGGGATGCGCTCCAAAAAGAGGCCCACAAGCATGGCCCCGGCAATGCTTAGCACAAAGGCCGCAGGCAGGGACAGTCCCAGATCCTGGGTCAAACTGATCATGATCATGGCCCCGAGCATCACGAATTCGCCCTGGGCGAAATTGACCATGCCCGTGGCGTTGTGAATGATGCAGAACCCCACGGCCACCAAGGCGTAAATGCTGCCCGAGGTCAACCCGGACAGCAGAAACTGGGGAAGTTGATCAAAAAGCATGGAAACCGGAATCAAACCTTAAAAGAACGCAAAATCCAGGGCAGCAGTTCCTCGCCTTGTTCCAGGATCAGTCCGGTGGAAGCGGCCTGGGTCTCGCCAAAGCCGTTGGCTGTTGCCCCCGCGGAGATGCCGGGCCAAAGCAGAAACGGCACGGGATCGGCCACGTGGGTGCGTTTGACCAGAGGGGTGAGGTGATCGCAGGCAATCAACATGGCGCAGCCTTGATCTGCAAGCCCGGCACGCATTGGTCCGACCACCTGGGCATCAAAATCCTCAATAGCCCGGACCTTGTTTTCCAAGCTGCCCTGGTGTCCGCATTCGTCCGGGGCCTCCACATGCACGAACACAAAATCCCCCTGGTCCAAAAAATCCAAAGCGGTGCGCACCTTGCCCGCATAGTCCGTATCCAGATAGCCCGTGGCCCCGGGCACCTCTGCCACGGTCATGCCCATGGCCCGGCCCAGCCCCTTGATCAAATCCACGGCGGAAATCACGGCCCCGCGCATTCCGAAGCGTTCTGCGAAAAACGGCAAGCGCAAAGGCTTGCCCTGCCCCCAGGGCCAAATGGCATTGGCCTGGGAAGGATTGAGCGCGGGGTCCGCAAGCAGCTTGGCGGCCTTGTTGATCGCTTCCCACAAGGCCGGTGCCTGCTGGAACCGCTGCAAGTCCTCGCCGATAGGTTGATCCAGAATGTCATGGGGCGGACGGATGAACAGCCGCGCCTCGTCTCCCTGGGCGCGGCCGGATTGCGTCAGCAAGTGACGATACTGCACCCCTGCGTGAAAATCCAACCCGTTGTTGCCGCCCAATTGTTTGCGCAACAAGGTGATCAACCGCCCGGCCGTGTCCGAATCAATATGCCCGGCGGAATAATCCACCATTATTCCAGCCTCGCTCCACTGGGAAACCTGGACCAGATTGCAGCGCCAGATAAGATCTTCCGGCGCCAGTTCCAATCCTTGGGCCGCCGCCTCAATGGGACCTCGGCCCGTATGAAACACAGCTGGATTGCAGCCCAGTAGGGCCATGTTCGCGATGTCCGATCCAGGAGGCAGACCCTCGGGCACTGTACGGCACAAGCCCACGCTGCCCTCCCTGGCCAGGGCGTCCATGTGCGGTGTATGCGCCGATTCCAGGGGGGTTTTGCCGGCCAATGCCGCGATGGGCCAATCACCCATGCCGTCGGCGATCAAAAAGGCGATTTTCTTGCTCATGGTTTTCTTTTCTGCGCACTGATGGCGCGTTACTGTTTCATTCCCAATTCGATCAACCTGGCAATCAGGTGATCAAAGTCCAAACCATGCGCCGCGGCTGCCTGAGGCAGCAGACTGGTGGCGGTCATGCCCGGCAGGGTGTTCACTTCCAGCAAATACGCCTGCCCCTCATGCAGGATGAAGTCCGAACGGCTGTAGCCGCGTAAACCAAGGATGCGATGGGCGTGCACGGCCATGGCCTGAATGCCCCGGCTTACATCCTGAGGCAATGGGGCTGGGCAGATTTCCTGCGCCTGGCCGGGAACATACTTGCTTTGATAATCAAAAAAACCGGCCCTTGGGCCCGGTCTGATCAAGATCAACGGCAACGGTTCATCTCCAAGCACGGCGCAGGTCACTTCCAAACCAGGTTGGTACTGCTCCACCACCACTTCCCGGCCACGGGCCAAAATGCTTCGTATTGCGGGCAAAAGGTCTTCGGCCAGGCGGACCACTTCGATGCCCAGGCTTGAGCCACCCAGATTCGGCTTAACAACAAAAGGAGGGCCGAATGGACACCTCCAATCCGGATCGGGGTCATTGGGGAGAAAGACCCAAGGTGGCGTGCACAGGTGGTGCAAAGCAAACAAAGATTTGGCTGCGGCCTTGTTCAGGGCCAGCAGGGATCCGCCCGGTCCGCTTCCCTGGTACGGGCGCCCCAGCCTGTCCAAAAGGGCCTGGACCAAACCATCCTCTCCGGGCGCGCCGTGCAGATTCAAGAAAGCGAATTCGATATCTTGAGCGACCTGGATCAATTTCCACAGTCCGTTGCCCAGGTCGAACAGGACCACTTCATGCCCTAAACGCCGAAGGGCCGCCTCAATGCTCGCAGCTCCAGTCAAAGAAACCTGGCGTTCATCGGACCATCCGCCGGCAATCAAAAGAATACGCATCAAGATCGACCTTTAATTCACGCTCCAGCAAGGTCTCCACGATTCGGCCCTGCTGCAGGGAGAGTTGAATGTGTTTACGAGCCAGTGAAGTTTTTCCGTAACGATGCAAAAGATCCGTGAAGCGTTCATCCATGCTCACGATTTCCGCATGCCTGACGCGTTTGTCGCTGTAAAACACGATCAAGGACACGGAATAACGATGCACATCCATGGCAAAAGGCCAAAAAACGTGATGCAGCACGGCCCTGGCCAGAAGGGCGTTACCGGTCCATTCCTGGACCCAGGCCGCCCCCAGTTGACTGTGGCTTCCTCCGTAGCGAATGGTGTAAACTTTCGCCACATCGTGCAACAGCGCCGCTGCCTCGACCAAACCCAGATTCAGGTTCGAAAGGAAGCGTTTCTTGGCCATCCGGGCGATATTCAACGCCACTTCCGCCACCAGAAAGCTATGCTCTCGGATATGATCGGGCATGCCCATGTCCGACCAAAACGCACGACATTCCTCGGCGTTGGGTACGCGGCCCGTCCCTTGTCTCGCCTGGATATCTCCAGGCGCCGTGAATGTTGATGCCCGCGTGTCTGTGTTGTCTGCATGCATGGCGCGCGTCATGATCATCCGAGCCAACCCATGGAAACCGCAAGTGGTTTGACACATGAAAACATCGTGCTTATCAACAGCCTGAGTAAATTGCAAAAGGAGATACCCCATGTGTCTTGCCGTGCCCATGGAAATCAAGACCCTTGATCATGATTTGAATATCGCTGAGGTGGAAATCGGCGGAGTGAAGCGTCAGGTCCGCCTGGACATCATTGACGAACAGCCTTTGGTCGGCGACTTCGTCATTGTTCATGCCGGATTTGCCCTGCGCCGGCTGGATCGCGAGGACGCCCTCGAAACCATTAAGCTTTTTCAGGAGAACTTGCACCTTGAACTCTCATGACCCTCTCGCGGAGTTCAAGGATCCTGGCCTTTGCCGCCGCCTGTTGGCGAAAATCCACGCGGAATTGACCGCGCCTCTTAGATTCATGGAGGTATGCGGTACCCACACCGTGGCCATTTTCCAAAGCGGTCTGCGCTCCCTGCTCTCCGCGGACATAGTCCATGTTTCCGGACCAGGGTGCCCGGTCTGCGTCACCCATGAAGGAGAAGTGGCCGCCTTTCTTGAGCTTGCGCGCAAAGACAAGGTAATCATCGCCACTTTCGGCGATTTGATGCGCGTGCCCGGCCCCCACGGCGGCAACCTCAAAGCCGTCCAGGCCGAAGGGGCCAGGGTGGAAGTGGTCTATTCAGCCTTTGACGCTCTTCAGTTGGCCGTAAAGCATCCGAAGGACCGGATCGTCTTCCTGGGCGTGGGATTCGAGACAACCGCGCCCACCGTGGCGGCCACCATCAAGAACGCGGCCGCCCAAAATGTGGAAAATCTGCTGCTGTTTTCCATGCATAAGCTGATACCCCCGGCTTTGGCCGTACTTTTAGACGATTCCGACCTCAATGTGGATTCACTGCTTCTTCCAGGCCACGTTTCCACCATCATCGGACTGGAACCGTATCGATTCATCGCTGACAAGTATGGTGTACCAGCGGTGATCACCGGATTCGAACCTCTGGACATCCTGCAGGCCCTGCAGTTGATCATTTCCCAAATCAAGGACAGACGCCCGAAGGTGGTCAATGAATATACACGGGCCGTGGCCGATCAGGGCAATCCCAGAGCCAGGGAGGTCATGTCCCAAGTGTTTGAGCCCTGCGATGCCCTGTGGCGGGGGTTGGGCCGCATTCCCCAAAGTGGACTGACCTTGCATGGTGAGTACGCTCGCTTCGACGCCCTGCGATTTTTTGATGTCGCGGTCGAAAATTTACCTCCTCTGCCCGGGTGTTGTTGCGGCGATGTGCTCAAAGGGAAAATGCGCCCCAACAACTGCCCCTTGTTCGGCAAGGCCTGCATTCCGGCCAACCCGGTCGGACCGTGCATGGTTTCCACTGAAGGCAGTTGCGCCGCGTATTACAAATATTCGCTGTGACCCCGCACCCCAAACCTCAAACCTTGGATACCGTTTGTCCCATGCATTCATCGCGACTTCTTCTGGATTCCGGCAGCGGCGGCAAGGCTTCTCATCGCCTGATCAAGGACTTCTTCCTGCAACATTTCGGCAACGCCACCCTGAACAGGCTCGACGACGCGGCCTTGCTGGAGATTTCCGGTCCAGTGGCCATGAGTACGGACAGCTTCACGGTCACGCCGCTTTTTTTCCCGGGTGGGGATATCGGCTCTTTGGCTGTCAACGGTACGGTCAATGACGTGGCCATGCTCGGTGCCCTTCCGCGCTTTCTCAGTTGCGCGTTCATTCTCGAAGAAGGCCTGGAAATGGACGTGTTGGAGCGCATTGTCCGCTCCATGGCCCAGGCTGCGGACAGGGCCCAGGTACAGATCGTCACCGGCGATACCAAGGTGGTGCCCAAGGGGGCAGTGGACAAGATTTTCATCAATACCACGGGCATCGGCGAAATCCTTGTTCAGCCCCATCCCCAGGGACATCGCGCCCGTCCCGGAGATGCCGTCCTGGTCAGCGGAACCATGGGCGACCACGGATTAACCATTCTGGCCACCAGGGAAGGCCTGAGCTTCGACGCCCCTGTTGCCAGCGACTGCGCGGGGCTTGGCCATCTTGTCGGCGAACTGCTTGAGGCTGTGCCGGAAATTCACGTTCTTCGCGACCCGACCCGAGGAGGATTGGCCACCACGCTGAACGAGATCGTTATGCAGTCCGGCGTGGGATGTCTGATCCAGGAGAACATGGTTCCTGTCAATCCTGTTGTGTCCGCCGGTTGTTCCTTTCTTGGGCTGGACCCCTTGTACCTGGCCAATGAAGGCAAGCTGATCTGCATTTTACCAGAACAATTCGCGAAGCAGGCCTTAACGATCCTGGGCAAGAACGAATTCGGCACAAAAGCGGCGTGCATTGGTCGAATCATTGATACCCATCCCGGAAGGGTCGTCCTGCAGACTCCCCTGGGAGGCCATCGCCTCCTGGACATGCTGGAAGGAGAACAGTTACCGCGTATTTGCTAAAAATCGGACAATTTTTCCCGCTTAACCTTGTAATTCCACCTTTGGCCGATTTTCAATTGCAGTTAAGCTCGTAATAGAGCATCAAAAAATTTTTTTTTTTTAATCATCTGAAAAAGGAGGTGCTGATGAGGATTGTTCGAGTCGTTGTTGGAGTTTGGCTGTTGGCCATGGTCCTGTGTTTGGCCTTTGGACCGACAAATGCCCAAGCAGAGGCGAAAATCAACATCAATACCGCGCCGGTTGAAGTCCTGCAGACCCTGCCAGGAGTTGGACCGGCCCTGGCTGAAAAGATCATTGCCTACCGAGAAGCCACACCGTTCAAGTCCATTGAGGACATCACCGAGGTCAGCGGAATCGGTCAAGCAACTTTTGAAAAATTCAAGCACATGATAACGGTGAAGTGACCAACCGGCATCATCAACAGGAATCACGAAAAAGGCCCGCGGCAATTGCCGCGGGCCTTTTTCGTCGCCTGCGCATCCCCTTCGACCTTTGGTAAAAAAAGAATCAAAGGGTGCCCAACGTTGGGCGATGATCACCAGAAAAAAACAAACCCGGCCAGGGAGTGCCGACCGGGTTTGCGCAACAAGTCCTTTGCAGGAAGGATCAGGCAAAAGCCTTTTCAAAGTTCGGAACAACCTGTTTCTTGCGGCTCATCACTCCGGGAAGCCACACGCGGTGGAGCCGCTGGTCATCAGGGGCGACGCCGAAGGCCTTTTCGACCACCGAAGGATCATCAGAGGCGATGAGCATCTCAGAGCCTTCCTTCATGATGTCCGTGAGCAACAGGAACACGCTGTGATTTCCTTTTTCGGCCTTGACTTTTTGGATGTCCTCGAAAAGAGCGTCCTTGATCTTGTCCAGCATCGAAAGATCAATGACTTCCAGCTGGCCGATTCCGACCTTTTTGCCGCTCATGTTGAAATCCTTGTAGTCACGGAACACCAGTTCGCGAATCGGGGCACCTTCAACTGCGGACTTGACCTTGAACATTTCCATGCCCAGAGTCTGGTAATCGTCGACACCGGCCACCTTGGCCAGGGATTCCACTGCTTTCTTGTCCGCGTCCGTGCAAGTGGGAGACTTGAACATTACCGTGTCCGAAAGGATGGCGCAAAGCATAATCCCTGCAATATTCTTGGGAATCTCGATGCCGTAAAACTTGTACATGGCCTCGATCACCGTGCAGGAACAGCCCACGGGCCAGACCCACATTTCCAGCGGATTGGGGGTGGTCACGTCACCCAGCTTATGATGATCCACCACGCCGACAATCTCCCCCTTGTCCAGGTTGGCCAGGGATTGGGAAAGATCGGTGTGATCCACGAGCACGATCTTCTGGCCGGCCGCATCAGTGAGGATTTCCGGAGAGGTAAAACCAAACTTGTCCAGGACGAACTTGGTCTCAGGAGCGATCTCGCCCTGAATCACCGGCTTGGCCTGCATTCCGCGCTTGGTGTAAAGATCGGCCACCGCAATGGCGGAAGCCACGGTATCCGTATCAGGATTCTTGTGACCTACAACGCAAATCGCCATAAAAAACCTCCTCTTAAATATTCATGGGGATTGTAAAAACTCGCCTGAAAAACAGAAAGTTCTTTTTAGCACAAAGTTTTCCTTCTGCCAAGAGGCATACCATCATGGATCGGCGCACCATGGACAGCCCTTCGCAAGTATTGTCAAAATCGCTGAAACAAAGCGTTCATGATCCCTTGGGACATGTCCTCGATATCCAGGACTTCGTCGGCCAGACCGGCATCCACGACGGCTTTGGGCATTCCATAAACCACGCAACTGGCATCATTCTGGGCCAACACGTACCCTGACTTGTTCTTCAGCGCCCTGACGCCTTCCAATCCGTCGCTGCCCATACCGGTCAAGATCACTCCGACACCGCGTTTGCCCACCCCCTGGGCCACCGAGGCGATCAATACGTTGGCCGAGGGTTTGTACAAAGCCTCCCTGGGTTCGTCGCTCACCAGCAAATCGATTCGACTGACCTTTTGATCAACAACAAGATGCCGGCCGCCAGGAGCAACATAGGCCGTGCCGGGCTGAACCCGATCACCAGGCTCCGCTTCCTTGACGGTGATCCGACAGACGCTGTCCAGTCGTTTGGCAAAGGGTCCGGTAAACGCCCTGGGCATGTGTTGAGCGATGAGTACGCAGGCCGGAAAATCACCTGGAAGCTTGGAAAGGATTTTTTGGATCGCCGGAGGGCCTCCAGTGGACACGCCAATGGCCACGACGTCCCGCACAAGCGATTTTTTTTGATAAGCAGCATCAACGTTTTTGGGAACAACGGCAATGTTGGGAGCCACTAGCTCCATTTTGTGTTGCAAACGCAGGGGTCGAACCCTGCGTTTGGCCACGGTCTTGACCTTGGCTCGCAACTCGTCCTCAATCTTGACGATATCCAGCGAGACCCTGGAAAGCTGTTTGGGAATGAAGTCCACCGCCCCGAGGTCCATGGCCTTCAAAGTGGCCTCAGCACCTTCCGTGGTCAGGGAGCTGACCATGATTACAGGCCTCGGCATTTCCATCATGATGTGCCGCAAGGCGGTCAACCCGTCCATGCGCGGCATCTCAATGTCCAGTGTCACGACGTCCGGTTTGAGCAGGCGGATTTTCTCCAACCCTTCTTCACCGTCCCTGGCCGTCCCGACAACTTGAATGTCCGGGTCACCCGCCAGCATTGTGCTTAAGGCCTTGCGCATGAAGGCCGAATCATCCACGACAAGTATTGAAATCACGACCGGCTCTCTTGGTCATCCATGGTTTGACTCCTCAAAATGACAAGGATTGTCCGCCGCCCAAATGCAGGTTTGCAAACTCCGGTTTGGCGATCTCCTCCAGCCAAGTGGATATCAAGCTTTCCTGCCATTGTTTTCCAGCTCCTTCGGCAAGAATGTCGCGCACTGTTTCAGGTGGCAATGCCTTGCGATAGGCCCGGTCCGAGGTCATGGCTTCAAACGCGTCGACAACGGTCAATATTCGCGCCAAAAAGGGAATTTCCTCGCCGCGCAACCCCATGGGGTAGCCTGACCCGTCTATATGCTCGTGATGATAATAAATTATCGGCAAAATATCGCTGAAAGACGTGACCTGATTCAAAATTGCCCTGCCCAGCTCGGGATGGCGCTGCATCACGGAAAATTCTTCCTTGGTCAGCTTGCTGGGCTTGTTCAATATAGAATCCGGAATGCCGATTTTTCCGATATCATGTAGAATTCCAGCTGTATACAAGCGATTCATATCCTGTGAAGACAGCCCCAGCCTGTTCCCGAGATGCGTTGCATACAAGGCCACCCGTTCGGAGTGACCCCGCGTATAGACATCCTTGACCTCCACGGCCTGGGCAAAAGAGCGAATCACCTCCAGGTTCATGTCGCGCATTGTTCCGTACAACTTGGCGTTTTCAAACGCGGAGGCGGTATGCGCGGCGAAAACATTCAGGAGTTGCAGCTGTTCACGGGTATAGTCGGCCTTTGAATCATTGCGCAACAAAGCCACCACGCCGATGCTGTTCATGTGGATGGCGATGGGCGTGACAATCACCGAAGTCAATGTCTCCTCCGGAGGGAAACCTTCTGTGTTTGACGGAACACCCAACCTGTCCTTGCACATGATCAGCTCAGGTAATTGTTGTCGAAAAATTCGTTCCGCCAACAGTTTCAGCCAGGCATTAAGACGTGGATTGCCGCGCAACAAGGCGCCCCTGGTCACCTTGGGCTGCAACACGGACTGCTCTTGAAGAAACAGCACCACTCCGTCCGGAACAAAGTTTTTCTGAATCTGGGACAGAAATTCATTGATCAAGGATTTCATGTCCAGTTTGGTGTTCATTGCCTGACTCAAATTCAGAATGCGGACGAGGTTGCTCAACTTCTTGCGATCCGCCCTGTTGCGACGGGTTTGCAGAATCTTTTCCACCTTGAGCAACAGATGGCTGATGTTGAATGGTTTGGGCAAATAGTCAGCAGCGCCCAAGCGGATGCTTTCCACGGCAGTCTCAATGCTTCCAAAACCGGTCATGATCAGAAAGTCCGCATCCGACGTCCCCTCTTTGATTTTTTTCAAAAGCTCCATGCCGCTCATCCCGGGCATGCGCAGATCGGAAATAATCAAATCAAAAGGTTGTGATTCTTCCAGCAGACGCAATGCACTTGGGGCATCGTTTGCGGTTTGAATGGCATAGCCAGCGTCAGCAAGAGCTTCCTTGCAAATGCCGAGCAAACTTTTTTCGTCATCAACGATCAAAATGGGTGCCTTGGGCTCCTCATCCAACACGACAAGCCTCCTGTAAATTCATAGAACAATCCTCGTTGGGCGGCAAAAAGGTCAAACCATCATGCATGCCGACCACGCTTTGGTCTTGTAGTGATTCTGCGCCTTGCCGCGGAATTTTTAAACAGTCTGCGGAACCGGACGTCATCAAGACGCCGTTGAGAACATGAAAAAACAGCTTCTCTGCAACAAGACTCACTTGGAACCGTAGACACATTGCACGAACAAACAATGCCAGGTCAAGCAAAAAAGCGTCCGCCATGCAAATTCATCAAAACTTGCGGCGGTCCACCACCCTGTTCGGACCGGTCTGCAACTCGGCGATGGTTGAGCGTTCCACAAGCTTGACCTCGAACACCAACCCCAGTTCCATGGCCAGACGTTGCCTGGTTAAGTCGATAAATTTTTGCTGCGCCTTGATTTGATCCGGAGCCACCATGTTTGCCTCCACCAGAAGCATGGCTCGATCCAGCCCGCCATGGCGGTCCACGACGATGAGATGATCCGGTTCGGCCTTGTGGGTTTCGACAAGAATCGCGCCAATACGCTCCGGGAATACGTTGACGCCCTGGATGATCAGCATGTCGTCGCTGCGGCCATGAATGCGCTCCATGCGCACCATGGTTCGGCCGCAAGCGCAAGGCTCGAAGAGAAGCCGGGTCAAATCTCCTGTCCGAAAACGGATCATGGGCAAGGCTTCCTTGGTCAGGGTGGTTAGGACCAATTCCCCGATTTCACCGGGAGGCAAAGGCTTTAGCGTCATCGGATCAATGATTTCAGCCAAGAAATGATCCTCGTTGATGTGCATGCCCTGGCGTTCCAAGCATTCGCCAGCCACGCCCGGTCCCATGATCTCGCTGACGCCATAATTGTCCGTGGCCACGATTTTCAAACGTTCCTGGATGGTCTCGCGCGTCCCTTCAGACCAGACTTCTCCTCCGAACAGTCCCCAGCGTAAAGGCAGGACATTGCGGTTCACGCCCATTTCATCCATCACATCCGCCAAGTACAGCGCATAGCTGGGGATACATGACAGGGTCGTGGCCCGGTAATCCAAAATGATGCCCACTTGACGCCTGACATTGCCGTTGGAAACCGGCACCACCGCTGCTCCCAAGGTTTCCGCGCCGTAATGCATGCCAAAGGCCATGGTGGACAATCCATAGCCGTGGGCCACATGAACCACGTCCTCCCGTCCCACTCCGCCCGCAGCCAACACCCTGGCCGTCAGTCGAGACCACTTTCGGATGTCCCCCAGGGTGTAGCCAAACACCGTGGTCCCTTCGGAAAAACCCGAGGATGTCTGCAGTCGAACCACTTCCCGCAACGGCACGGCGAACAAACCGTAGGGCGCATTGTCCCGCAAATCCTGCCGGGTGGTCAAAGGCAGATGATGTACATCGGCCAACGACTGAAAATCGTAGGGATCAATACCCAATTCCTCAAATTTTTTACAATAAAACGGTACGTTCCTGGAGACCCTGGTCAGGGTGGCCTGCAGACGCTCCAGTTGCAGCTGCTCCAGTTCAAGCCTGGACATGCCTTCCAGTTCCGGTTCAAACATCATTGCTGTTCCACCTCCCGTCCAAGATAAGCCCGCTGAACATCCCGGTTGAGTTGCAGCTCTTCTGACGAACCTTGCAGGATAATCCGCCCGGTTTCCATGACATAGCCCCGATTGGCGATGCGCAGGGCGCACTTGGCGTTTTGTTCCACCAAAAGCACGGTCAAGCCGAAAGCGTCCCGCAATTCAACCACGTGCCGGAAAATCATCTGGGACAAGGCCGGGGCCAGCCCCATACCCGGCTCATCCAAAAGCAGCATCCTTGGCTTGGCCATCAAGGCCCGGCCTATGGCCAGCATTTGCTGTTCGCCGCCGGACAAAGTTCCAGCGGATTGTTTCCTGCGCTGCCCCAGAACAGGAAACATTTCATAGACTTGTCGAATTTCTTGTTGAATTTGGTTGCGCATTTTCAACCCGCGGCGCTGATAAGCGCCCAAAAGCAAGTTATCCTCCACGCTCATGGGCTTGAACACCAGCCTTCGCTCAGGCACCTGGGAAATGCCTGCGGCGACAATATGTTCCGGACGCAACCTGGTAATGTCTTGCCCGTCAAAATGCAGGCTGCCGCCGGAGGAGCGCAACAGGCCGGAGATGGTGGTCAACAATGTCGTCTTGCCCGCGCCGTTTCCCCCAATAAGGGCCACGATTTCCCCTTGGTTGACGTGCAGGGAAACCCGTCGCACCGCATGCACACGGCTGTAAAATATGTCCACGTTTTTCAGAATAAGCATGTTTACCGTGCATCCTCGCCAAGATAGGCGGCGATGACTTCCGGATTTTTCTGGATTTCAAACGGTGCTCCAGAGGCGATGACCTGTCCGAAATGCAGCACGGTAACGGCATCGCTGATCCGCATGATCAATTCCATGTCGTGTTCCACAATGGCCACGGTAATGTTCAATTCGTCCCTGATCCGCCGGATCAGTCCGGCCAGGGCCTGTGTTTCCCTGGTGTTCAGGCCGGCGGCCGGCTCGTCCAGCAACAGGATCTGCGGTTGCGCGGCCAGGGCCCGAGCCAGTTCCAACAATCTCTGCCGGCCGTAAGGCAGTTCCCATGCCGGCAGGCTTCTTTCAGCAAACAGCCCGACAAATTCGAGCTTTTCTTCGGCCAAGGCTCGGCAACGGCGCTCCTCCAAAAAATACCTGGGTGTCTTGAACAGCGCACCCAGCACACCATATCGCACATCCCGATGCGCCCCGGTCATCACGTTTTCCAGGACGCTCATGGTGGTGAACACTTCCAGATTCTGAAAGGTGCGTACCACACCGGCCTGGGCCCTGGCCCAGGCCGGAACGCGAGTCATATCCTGGCCCAACAATCCAACAGTCCCGGAACAGCACTCCACCAGTCCGCTGACCACGTTCAACAGGGTGGTCTTGCCCGCGCCATTGGGACCGATCAGGGCCGTGATCGTTCCTTGGACAACCCGGAAATCCACATCGCAAAGCGCCATGACACCGCCAAAGCGCACGCTCAGGTTTCGACAGTGCAACGCCACGTTGTCAGGGCTCACGGCCGAACCTTCTGCGGACGTTGCTCAACAATTTGCATACACCGCCCGCCAGCCCTTTGGGTAAAAACATCATGCATAAAATAAGAATCAATCCGTAAATGATCACTTCCAGATTCTCATAGAAACGCAAAAATTCCGGCATCACCGTTAAAAACACCGCCCCGGCGATACCGCCCCACAAACTGGCCATCCCGCCCAGCACGACCATGGTGATCAGTTGCACGGAAAAGTGAAACCCAAAGGACGACGGGGCCACGAAATTGAGATAGTGGGCGTAGAGCACCCCGGCGATGCCCGCGTACACCGAGGAAAGCACGAATACGAACAGTTTGTGCCGAGCAATGTTGATGCCCATGGATTGAGCCGCGGTCTCGCTGATGTGGAGAGCCATCAGGGCGCGTCCGTATTTGGAGTGGATCAGGTTCAGGGAGGTCAAAAGCGCCACGGCAACCATGCTCCAGACCAGATAAAAATAGGACAGGTCTGAATCGAATACGAATCCGAATACCTCCAGCACGGGGATGCCCACAAAGCCGGACGGTCCGCCTGTCAAGCCGATGGCTTCATTAAAGAAAATATAGACGATCAGGCCAAAGCCCAAAGTGGCCATGGCCAAATAATACCCCTTCAATTTGAGTACGGGCATGCCGATAAGCATGGCCACCAGCGCCGTCAGCCCCACGCCGGAAACCGCTCCCACGGCCAGGGGCAATCCGTACGTGCCGGTGAGAACAGCCGTGGTATAGGCGGCGATACCGAACAAGGCGCCGTGCCCCAAAGAAATCTGTCCGGCAAACCCCAGGAGCAGATTCAGGCCAAGGACAATGATCGCAAAGATCCCGGCCATGGTCAGGATGCTTAAATAGTAATAATCGTGCCGCAACAGGAAGGGGGTGGCCAAGACCAGCAGGAAAAAAGCGGCCACCGGGGTCAGTTGACGCAGGGTTGAAGACATGGCTCAAACCCGCTCTGTATCCGGAACCCCGAACAATCCCGACGGCTTCCAGAGCAGAATTCCCAGGATGACCACAAAGGCGATGGCGTCCTTGTAGGCCGAGGAAACAAGACCCGCGCCAAAGGCTTCCAGAATTCCGAGAATCAGTCCTCCGGCAGCGGCACCGAACGGGTTGCCCAGGCCTCCGAGGATGCACGCGGCAAAGCCCTTCATACCCAGAAGTACGCCCACATCATAGGAGGTCATGGTCAACGGCGTGAGAATCACTCCCCCCACCGCACCCACAAAGGCCGACAGCATGAAGGAAGCCATGACCATCCGTTCCACGCTGATGCCCACCAGGCGTGCGGCCCTGGGTTCAAATGAGCAGGCCAGCATTGCCCGGCCAAAGATCGTTCGACTGAAAAAGCCTTTCAGCAACGCCAGAACAACCACCGCGATCCCCAAAATCCAGAGACTTTGCGGGATAATGGTCGCGCCCAGAAGATGGATCGGGGCCATTCCGGAAAAAGCAGGGAGCACATAAGTGTCCTTGCCCCAAAAAAGCATGACCAGTCCGCGGATGGTGATGGAGACGCCAATGGTCACGATAATCAGGTTGATTGCCGAGGCGTTCCGCACAGGTCGAATGGTCAACCGCTCCATGAGCAGCCCGACCAAGGTCGTGGCGACCACGGCCAGCAGGATCGCAGCGGGAAGACCGGGATCCAACCAATGCATGAATACCACGGCCAGAATTCCGCCGAGCATCACGAACTCGCCCTGGGCGAAGTTGATGATCCCCGTGGTATTGAAAATGATGGTAAAACCCAACGCCGCCAAGCCGTAGGTGCTGCCTACGGTCAAGCCGGACGCCAGAAACTGCAAAAGACTGGCGAGATCCATCAATCGGACACAAGCTCCCAATCGCCGCCCGCGATCCGGACTATGACAAAGGCCCGCTCGTCCAGACCGTTGTGATCCTCGGCCGATAGCTCGAAAATACCGCCAGTGGCGACAAAACCATGTATTTCTTCCAGGTGGTCCCGAATGGCCTGGGGCGTGGCTTCACCAGCCCGACGCACGGCCTCGACTATGAGTGTCAGGGCATCGTAAGCATATCCGCCGAAGGTGGACACCTCGGTGTTGAATCTGGCTTCATACTCCTGAATGTATGCCTGGAGCACGGCTTTCTGGGGGTGATCTTCGGACAATTGATCAGCCACGGCCAGGCGTCCCGCCGGAAGAATCAATCCTTCCGCCGCGTCTCCGGCCAGCTCGATGAACCGTTTGGAAGCAACGCCGTGGCTCATATACAGGGGCGTGTCCATGGCCAGCTGCACCCTGTTGCGGGCAATCACCGCGGGACCGGGATTGGTTCCCCAGCAAACAATGGCGTCCGGATTCAGCCCTCGAATTTTCGTCAGCTGCGGGGTCATGTCCGTGTCTTTCGGTCCATAGATTTCATCCGCCGCCACATTCATGCCATGGGCCGGAATCAACTCCATCAACACTTCGCGACCGGCCTGGCCAAAGCCGTCGGATACCGTAATGATCGCGATGTTTTTATACCCCTGGGACTTGGCATGTTCCAAAATCTTGATCACGGCATGGCGGTCGGATTGGGGCGTCTTGAAGACCCAGGGATTGACCGGCTTGACGATTTTTTCAGCAGCAGCGCAGGAGACAAGGGGTATCCGGGCCGAGGCGAACTTGGGCATGATGGCCAGGGTGTTGCCCGAGGTGGTCCCGCCAATGGCCGCGACCACCCGGTCGCGCTTGAGCAGTCGATCCGCGGCGAGCACGGCCTTGTTCACCTCTGTTTCATCATCATAGATGATCATTTCCAGGGGGCGTCCCAAAATGCCGCCCTGGGCGTTGATCTTGTCCTGAAGCAACAGCAGGGTGTTGCGTTCCGGTTCGCCGAGAAATGACGCCGGACCGCTTACGGAAAGCACTGCGCCGACCTTGATCGGCTCGGCGGCCTTGGCTGCTGGTGCGCTGATAAATACCATCACCGCGAGAGCAAAAAACAGGATGCGAGTGATCATGGCCAAATCTCCTTCGAATGGGTTTGCGGTTCACGGGACAGGCGGTTTATCGCATGGACAATTTTGCAAAAACAATACACGGCGTCGAAAATCCCAGTCATTTCATGTTCAACGCAATTGTCTCGCCAACAGAAGAAAAGACTCCACGGCTCACGAAGGATGCGCACCATGGACGGGGTGTTCATTACCGGTCCAGCCCTGCCTTGTCATCAAACAAACAGCCCATGGGTGGAATCCAGCCGATCAATGGCGGCGGCAAAGAATTCTGATCAGGGCATTGTATTCTTTTGACAAGAAAAGCTTCAAAAAACATCTATTTTCCCACCGCACAAGCGGACGGACTGACCCACAACGCCGCACCCTCCAGCCGACTAAGCAATGTCCTGCTTACAGAGCCCATGGAAAACAGGCCCGAACCTGTCGTTCCCGTACGACCCACAGCCACAACGGCATATCGCTCGCGGGCGGCTTCCTCCAGGATGGCCTGGGCCGGATGAGCGGCCACCAGCACCTTGCTTTGAATTCTCTCCCGAGCCACCCCGTTGTCCAGAAGTGAACGAAGAGCCGTCTCGAAAAATGCTTGATGCTCGTCAGCGGCGCTGGCGGAATTCTTGCGCACATGAATCAGGGTGATGGCGTGCTCGGGTTGATCCGCCGCGACAAATCCCACATGATCAGCAATTTGCACGCATGGCTCTGAACCGTCAACGGCAAGGAGAATATTCCTTCGGCCTCGCTCAGGACGTTGACAGACCCAGATGGGAAAGGTCAATTCCTCATTGATTATGGTCTTTGTCACGCTGGCCACGAAGAGTTCTTCAAACCGGGAGAGGCCGCGACGACCAAGGACAAGGGCGTCAAACAGGCCCTTCACGGATTCCTGAATCAAATCCCTGGCCGAGCCGTATTGGCTGAATACCAGGCGAACGTTCACATTTTTTTCCTGGAAACCCGCCCGCAGCAACATTTCCCGGCCCTTTTCCAAAAGCTGTCCGGCACGTTGTTCCTGGCGCTTGTTCCAGTCCAGTTCAATTCTCTGTTTCTGATACACCTCCCCCCTGTCCAGAGAGATATCCGGGGTCTTGGGGGCGACATACAACAGGGTCAACCGAACCGGATGCTTGTAGTGAAAAAAAATCTCCACGAAACGACCGGCCTGATATGAAGTTTGGTCATCGCCGATGGCGAGCAGAAAATGTTTTTCCATGACTATCCCTCGTTTCTTTTCGCTGTATCTGATCGCAACGGGTCTTGGATCAACCGGCGCCGTCCATGTGAAAAAAACGCCACGCCCTGATCCGAAAAAACAGCTTGCCCCTCCAATTTAAGGAGAGCGTCTTCTTGTCGTGACCAGAGAATCAAGAATCATCGTTTTGGCCGACGTAAACTGGCCTGTCAAACATGCGTATGGGCTAAAAGATACAACAAATGATCCATCAGGGCCACACCAAATCGTTTCTGAGGGATTAGGCAAGCAGTTCATGAATGGCCAAGGCATCCAGCGGTCTGGAAAAAAAGAATCCCTGCACGCATTGGCAGGACATGCCACGCAATGAATCGATTTGGAGGTCCTTTTCCACTCCCTCGGCCACGACCGTCAACTTCAGGCTATGGGCTAACGCCATCATTGCCTGGGTGATCTGTTGACCGTCATGATTGTCCAGGGCCGCGATGAATGAACGGTCGATCTTCAACGTATCCACGGGGAACCTGTGCAAGTAGGACAAGGAGGAGTATCCCGTTCCGAAATCATCAATAGCCAAGCTGATCCCCAGTCTTTTGAGTTCACGAAGGGTGATCAAGGCCAAATCGGCGTTTTCCATGATGGCGGATTCCGTAATCTCCAGCTTCAGGGAAGCGGCTGACAACCCGGTCTCTTGGAGCACTTGAAGCACTGTGGCTGCAAGGTTCGGCTGGGCCAACTGCCGTCCGGAGAGGTTTACGGACATGAACAAATCGCGAGCTTTTGGAAAACGCGTCCGCCACTCGGACATGGTCAAACACGCTGTTTGCAGCACCCAATCGCCCAGCTCTTTGATGATCCCGGTTCTCTCGGCAACAGGGATGAATTCCACAGGGCTGATCAAGCCGCGAACGGGATGGTTCCAGCGGGCCAACGCCTCAAAACCGATCAAGACGCATCCGTTCAGGGTATAAATCGGCTGGTACTGTAACACAAACTCATTGTGCGCCAACCCCCGGCGCAGGTCATGTTCCAAGCTGGCGGCATGCATAAAGCGTTGAAGCATGGAGGTGGTGAAAACCTTGAATCCAGCGCCCCCCTTTTCCATGGCGGACTGCAGGGCGATTTCCGCATCCCGCAACAGGTCGTCGGCGCTGAGATACGATTTTGTCTTGATCAGCAGTCCTCCACTGGCGGTGATGAACAATTCGGTATCGTCAACCACTTCGACCCGTTTGATTTCATGAAACAGACGCCTGGCAATGACCACGGCCTCGCGTGGGGAATTGAGCTCTTCCAAGAGCACCACAAACTCGTCCCCTCCGGTGCGCGACACGGTATCCATCCCCCGCAGGCATTCACCAATGCGTCGACCTTGACGGACCAGAATCTGGTCCCCGATTTGATGCCCCATGGTATCGTTGATCTGTTTAAAGCGGTCCAGATCCAACATGAGCACGGCGAAATGATAGTTGTTTCTTCGTCGCCCGCGCTCAATGGCCCGTTCCAAGCGTTCCAGGAGCAACGCCCGATTGGGCAGACCCGTAAGAGGGTCGTGCAACGCCATATGGGTCAGGCGTTCCTGATAGCGCTTGCGTTCGGTGATGTCCTGGGTGCAGCCGAGAACGCCGATAATCGCGCCATTGGCGTCTTTCAGGGGCACGACGTCGGTTTCCACCCACGCTTCGGAACCGTCCGCACGCACAATCCTGTCGGTCAGAGCAAGCTGCGCCTTTTTCTCGCGCATCACGTGAAGATCCACATCCCGATGCCTGGCCGCCTCTTTTTTGCGCCAAGAAAGGTCGCCATCGCTCTTGCCTAAGATATTCTCGGGCTTTTCCAGGTCGAGCAAACAAGCGTAATGACGGTTGCAGCCAAGATAGACGGACTGGGTGTCCTTCCAGAAAATCCCCTGGGGAATCGTGTCCATGACCAAGTGGAGCATATGTCGTGAATCGATCAAACTACGTTGTACCCGCTTGCGCTCGGCCATCTCCGATTCCAAACGCTTGATTTTGTCCTCCAGTTCCGAATTCACCTCACGAATTATCCGGTACAGTTCATAACTTTCCAGGGTCTGAGCGGCCGACTGCATCATGATCGAAAAAATGGCCAGGGATGTATCGTGGATGGCCTTGCGCGGCTGTTGCGGGATGCCCAAGAAAACCCCTCGGCATCGGGAAACCGTATTCATGGCGTGAATCAACACCTCACTATCGTCACCCCCCGCGAAATAATGATCCGAACGCCGCAAAACCAGGGACAAAATCCGTTCCTCCACAAGGCGTTCAAAAATCGCTTTGATTCGTGGGGCAGCTTTCGACGGAGTGCATAGGACCATGGACAGGTCCGCATCCTGGTCATCCATCAGATAAAAGGCCGCGGCCTCCCAGGGGATGAGCCTGTCGATCTTGTCCTGGACCTCCTGGAGAATGATTTCCGGCTTGTCGATGCGATTCAGGCTGACGCCCTGCCTGCCCATTTCCAGCACCAGTCGCAGCGCCTGGATGGTGGCGCGATTGACGGCTTCCAGGTGGGACGTCCTTTCTCCATTTATCTTGTCGGAATGCGAAGATTTTATCATGAACTACCCGAAAAAAACACGCATGATGTCCGCCACCTGTTTATCCACCTGGCGGGCCAGCACCGGCAGGACGTTTTTGGACAAACCTAGACTTGCCCAGGCCTCGATATCCAAAGGAGGCGCCAACGTTGCACCGCTTTTGCCCAAGGCCAGTGAATGGGCCAAAAAGTCAGCGACATGGGTCACGGCCGCCTCCCGGGCATACCCGCTAGATCCTGGAGAATGGTGTTCTCCCACGGCCAGAACCAGATTTTCTGGAAGCTGCCATTTTTCCATGACCTGTTGGGCCAATTCGGCATGGTTGAATCCCCATCGCTTACTTTCCAAGGCATGCAGGGCGACCTTTTGTCCGCGGTATTCATTGAATACCCCATGAACTGCATCCAGTCGGTTCTTCAGCATGATCAGGCGTCCGAGATCATGCAAAAGGCCGGCAACGAAAAAACGTTCCTCGTCCTGTTCTCCGCAATGCACGGCGAGAATCATTCCCACAACCCCGCAGGCAACGGAATGCTTCCAGAAGCCGGACATGTCCAACATGTCGCTTTGCAATCCCTGGAACATGCTGATCACGGAAATACCCATGGCCAGGTTAATGATCTTATTGTGCCCCAAAAGCACGATGGCCCTGGAAAGAGTATCGACTTTTTGGGGAAAACCGTAATAGGGCGTGTTCACGACCTTGAGCAGCTTGACGGAGAGAGCCACGTCCTTGCTGACCAAGTCAGCGACATAGGCAGCGGAGCTTTGAGGATCATTCGCCGCTTGCAGGACATGGCGAAAAATCTCGGGATGAGAGGCTAATTCCAGATCCTGGCGGACAACATTTTCAATGTTCTCTTTTCTGGGCCAAACAGACACGGGAGGCGCATCAATGGTTCTGGAAAAGACAGCGCAACTGCCTGCTTCATCTTTGGCGAGCAGCTGGGCCGTTCGTTCGATATACAGCTTGATCGCCTCACGAACCATGGGATGACGGACATCATCCAGGCAAAAAAAGATCTTGGCCAGTTCACGAGCCTGATTCAACAGCGCTGGATTCAAGACAACAGGATGTGCATCCCCCTCTTGGCCGTTCTCTCCCAGAACGTCTCCTTCCACGATACCCCAAATCTTGCAGGTCCAGATATGCTTTTCCGAAAGCACGGCTCCTTTGGGCAGGAGCATTCTTCCCTGGGGAGATTTCAAGTCCTCTGCCAAAACCATTCCGGGCTTGAAATCATCAACTTTCAACAACCCCATGGATACTTCCAGCCGCTAATCATTGTTCTTGAACGCCTCTTAAACAACATTCTGAAATGAAAAGGAAGCGAAATCAATTGATTATCTTTTGTGATTTTTTTCTTTAATGGAGAAAGCAAAAAAAGTCCACGCGATAAAATACGAGTGCTTACCCAAGAACGTTAATTCATAACATATCCACAACGATCTTCTTTCAATGCTTCCCGGCATTGCGTCGGAGCTCCAGGCGCCTGATGGCCGCGCCCAAAGCAGCATACACCGCGGCCCACATGAAAAGGCCGCATGGAACGAACAGTGTTTTTCCTGCCCGTAGCAGAATCAAAGCGGAAGTTCCGGTTGCCAGCATCACGGCGTATTCCGCCAGCACGGTCTTCTTGTGCCCCCAGCCCAGTTGCACCAGACGCTGATAATAGTGGTTGCGATGGGCCTGCCAGAGCCGCTCCCCGGCTACCAAACGGCGCAGCAGGGTCACGGTGGCGTCCACGATGAACGGTGAAAAAACGAGCACGCCGGCCCAAAACGGAAACAGTTCCTGGAGGTCAGCAAAAAGGATCAGGATCGCGGCCAGAAACCCCAGGGTTGAGGCGCCGGTGTCACCCATAAAAATCCGTGCCGGCGGAAAATTGAAAACCAAAAACCCTGCGCAGGCCAAGGCCGCGCTGAAGCAGACCAGGCCGTAGCCAGCGTTCCCAGACAGCCAGCCGAACAGTCCCAAAAAACAAAAGCCGATCAGCCCCATGCCCCCGGCAAAGCCGTCCATGCCGTCCATGAAATTGTAAAGATTCGTCATCCAGATCAAAAAGAGCAAGGAAATAATCAGACCCAGCACCCCGGGCCACTGCCAGGTCCAAACGCCCACCTCCAGCGATCCCAGCCCCAGGCCGGCGCTTAAAGCGATGATCGCGGCCAAGCCGTGCATGGCAAACCGCGGGATCACACCCACACCGGCCCGGTCGTCGCAAAAGGAGATCAGGGCCACCAAGACAGCCCCGGTCAAGGGCCAAACCAATCCGTGCGGAAAATGGTTCAAGCCGGATATGAGCAACAGTGCGGCGGCCAGACCGGCCAGAATGGCCAACCCGCCGGTCCGCGGCACAGGGGCCTGATGCAGGGACCGCTCATTGGGATGGTCAAGAATCCGCAGCTTGGCCCGTGTGCCGGAAAGATAAGCGGTCAGGCCCCAGCTGAAACCCAACGCGGCCAATAAAGGCAGGATAAAGGATGCGATTGAGACAAGGGACGGCATAATCCGGTCTAATGGTCAAAAGTCATTTGTGATCCGATATATTTCTTCAATCTGGGTCTTGCGATCTCATATACCACAGGGCCATCTCCTCCAATCCCTGATCCAGCCTTTTGATCGGGGTCCAGCCCAACTCCTCCTGGATCCTGACCGCATTGACCTCCAGAGAGCCGGTCAATCTGCGAAACTCGGATCGGCGTTTGAGGACCTTGGCCGCCAGTTCCATGAACGGCAGGGGCACGGAAAGCATTCGGGCCTGACGGCCCATGGCCTTGGCCAAAACGCGCACCAGATCGGGAGAGGAAACAGCCTCGTCATCGGCGATGAGGTATGTTCCGGTTTTGGGATGGCGGACGCATATGTCCAGGGCCGCGCAAAGATTGTCCAGCCCAAGCAGGCTGCGCCGGTTCTGCACCGCGCCCAGGGGGAAGGTTCGATTCTGGTGAACGGCCTCCAGCAGTCGCAGCAAATTGCCCTTCACACCCGGACCATGGACCAAGGGTGGACGCAAAATGGTCGCTTCCAGGCTGGTTGCAGCTGATATTTCGGCCAGGGTCTGCTCGGCCTCCCACTTGGAGATGCCGTAAGGATCCTCAGGGTGCGGCGGATCATTCTCGGTGAACGCCCGGCCATAGGTTTCTTCTCCGTTCACCTTGATCGAACTGACAAAAACCAGGCGGCGCGCGCCATGGGCAGCGGCTTGCCGGGCCAGATTTTCCGTCCCTTCCAGGTTCACCCTGCGGAAAACGTCCAGGGCCGGTCCGTGCTCTCGCAGGACATGCGCCCGGCCAGCCAGATGCACGACCACGTCCACGCCTTTCAGGGCTTCTGACCAGTCTGTTTTGCCGTGAATATCCCCCACAGCGACGACGTTGTCGCCCTCACCGGCCCGAACCGCTTCCCGGACCGCATGCCCCTGACCTCGCAGCACCGGGCACAAGGCCCGGCCCACGAAGCCGTTGGCCCCTGAGACCAGTATCTTCAGTACACTCATGGTTTTTCCAAATCCTCACGACACTGCTCAACGGGCACGGCCAGACTCAAGAATCGATCATCTTCTCCGAACATCAGCTGCTTGTCCACCATCATGCGCAGGAACCCGTCAAGCTTGTCCGCGGGCAGTTGCTGAAATCGCGCCATAATCCGCTCTCTGGACCGGGTTTTGCGGCAGAACAGGTAGACCTGGCGCGAGGTCGGGGGCAGACGATGGACTGCGTTGTTCCCGTTTGTCCGGCGATGAATGACGATCAAAAAGTCTTTCCCGTCCTGATATCCCAGAATCGGTCCGGGATTTGGTCCGCCCATCAGCCGGTCATAGTCCTTGCGCCACTGCCGCAACCGGATCTCCACCGGACGCCACAGCCTGCGTTGAGCGCCAAGGCCTCCCGTGTAGCCCTGGATCATCATCCGCATTTTCCCGGTTACCGTTGCTGGGAACAGCTTTTCCCAACGCGGATCGTTGCCAGTCAAACGAATGCCGTGGCGCTCGGGCTGGCGAAATACCGGGCTGTCCAGCCCCAGCCAGAAGGATACCGGCTTTAATGGACGAAAGCACGCGGCATACTCCAAGTTGCGCAGGGATTCCCGAACTTCGTCCGCGGTGCTGCCGGGAAAATGCAGCAGCAGATTGCCGCCGTGATGCATGCCCAGAGCCTCGCAATGGCGCAGCATCTCCATGTTGGTCAAGGCGCTGGTTCCCTTATTTATTCTGGCCAGCAGGGCCGTGCACAGGGCCTCGACGCCCACCTGCAGCTCATGCATTCCGGCCCGGCGCATGGCCAAAAGCAGTTTGACCGGGGTATCGGCCCGGATTTCCCCGAACAGCCGGAACTGGCGTTTGCTTTCTTCCAACAGGGAAAATAGTTCTTTTGCTCCCTTGCGAGGCAGCAGATTGTCCATGAAAGCAAAGGACAAAATCTTGTGTCTGGCACTCAACTGCTCGATATCGCTGGCGATCCTTTGCGGAGACTTGCTGCGATAACCCGCCCACTGCAAATTCAGGTTGCAGAACGCGCAGCCGCCGGTTGAACCAGCTTGCCCGGCGGCCTGCCACAAGCAGCCCCTGGAGCCCTCCACCGGAAGCACAGGGAAAAAGCGCTTGTCCGGGGCAAGGCTCTGCAACAGGGCGAAGTAGTCGTCAAAATCCGGCGTGGGCAGTGTATCCAGGTCCCGAAGTTGCGTTACCGAAGAAACATGCACCGCCGCTTTTTCCAGGTCCCTCCTGCACAGACCGTCGACCAATTCGGCCAAGGCCGCCTCGCCTTCGCCCTGGATCAGGAAGTCGATTTCCGGAAACAGCGCGGTCAATGCGGCCGCGGATTCTCCAGCAAGGGTCGAGCCACCGACCACAACGGGCAAACCGGGAAACTGCTTTTTGATTTGTCGAATCAAATACAAGGTAGCGGTCAACTGGCACAGGGAAACGCTGAATCCGGCCAGGCCGCAATCCGCCCAGTTGATTGTGCGGATGAATTGATCGCAGGACTGGTCCAGTGTGGTCTTCAGGTACTCCAGCCCGGTCCTGCGAAGCAGCCTGCTGGCCCTGCTCTCCCTGGTGAACAGCTTTTCGATGCGCGGAATCTGCGCCGGAAACAACAGGGTCGCGGCCACACACTCGGCGATCCAGGTCCGTTCGGAAACGGCTTGGTACAGGGGATAGCCGATGCATGCGGCGACTCCCAGGTGAAAATGCTCGGCCCGCACGGGCAGATCCTGGAAGCATTGACGCAAATGAGCCTTGAGCGCACCAAGCTGGATGGATGGCCGGTTGTACAGGGCCCAAGGAGCGGAAACGAGAATCACCGGTCGCATGGCGAAACCTTACCTTTCACTGCCTGGATCATGCAACCGGCTTGCGGACTCCGTCCGGCTGAGATAATCATGTTTGCATTGATTCACGACATGCTGGATCAATTCCCCCGGAACAACCAGGAAAAGAACGCCATGGCTTCAACAATCCGCATCATGCCCTGCCTGGACATGCAAAACGGCCGCGTGGTCAAGGGGGTGCATTTCGTCGACCTCAAGGATGCCGGAGATCCGGTTGCGTGCGCCCGGGCCTACTGCGAAAACGGCGCGGATGAGCTGGCCCTGCTGGACATCACGGCCACGGTGGAAGGCCGGACCACCTTGCTGGAGACAGTCAAACGCGTCGCCGCGGTGACCACCGTGCCCTTCACGGTGGGTGGCGGCATCGTTGATGTCGCGTCGGCCGAAGCCGTGCTGGAGGCCGGGGCGGACAAGATCTCCCTCAGCAGCGCCGCCTATCGCAAGCCCGAACTGATCCCGGAACTGATCAAGGTCCTGGGACCGGAACGGATTACCGTGGCCATTGACGTGGACCGGAACCCGAACCTGCCCTCGGGATACGAGGTGTACATCAATGGCGGACGCACGGCCACGGGAACTGATGCCGTAACATGGGCCAAACGGGTGGACGGTTATGGCGTTCCCATCATCCTGCCCACCAGTAAAGCTGGGGACGGAGCGCAAACAGGGTATGACCTGCCTGTGATTCGGGCCATGAATGCCGCGGTGTCGGCCGAGATCGTGGCCTCCGGCGGCGCGGGCAGGCTGGAGCATTTCTACGACGCGATCCAGGCAGGCGCCGCCATTCTCCTGGCCGCCTCCATGTTCCATTTCGGCAGAATCCGGATCAGCGAATTAAAACAGTACCTGAAGGAACGCGGCGTATCGATCAAATAGCGTCAAGGTCCCTTCCAGGCTAGGAAAAACGATATATGGTTCAAAACTGCGGGCCAGATCATGGACAGTGAAATAATCACCACCGACACCGACAAGATCATCAAGGCCCTGATGGACATCAGCAGCGCCATCAACTCTGATCTCTACCTGGAGGACATTCTCCGGCTGATCGTGATGGTCACGGCCAAGGTCACGGGGGTCGAAATCTGCTCGTTGTGGCTGATCGAGGACACGGAAAAGGGGAAAAAAATCCGCCTCAAGGCGACCCAGACCATTGAGCCGGTGTACCTGAAAGACCGGGAACTGAATATCGACGAGGGCGTTGTCGGGCACGTGGCGTCACGCAAGATCCCGTTGATCGTTCGCGACGTCCTGGCCGAACCGCTGTTCAAGGAAAAGGAGATGGCCAAAAAGCTCGGCCTCAAATCCATGGCCAGCATCCCCCTGCTGCTCAAGGATCACCAAGTGATCGGGGTTCTGAACTGCTTCACCTCGGATTTCCACGACTTTTCAGACACGGAAATCAACCTGATCACCACCGTGGCCAACCAGGCTGCTGTGGCCATCTATAACTCGGAGCTGATGATCAAGACCAAGGTCATCCAGGAAGAGCTGGAAACCCGGAAAATGGTTGACCGGGCCAAGGACGTCCTGATGCGGCGGACCGGAATGTCCGCGGAGGAGGCGTATCAATGGCTGCGCAAGAAAAGCATGGACTCCAGAAAGCCCATCCGCGGCATTGCCGAGGCCGTCCTCCTTTCAGAAGAAATTTATTGAAGAGTTTCAAAGAGATACTTTTCCTTGTGACAAAATTGTGAAATGCTGATTGACAAATTTGCGAAAAAGGAGGTATTGGCACCCACTCCACGACACAACGGCGTGAAGTGGGGTTTCTAGACATACGCATCAGCCAATGCATTCGCGCGATACTTCCGGCACGACCTGAAGCCTCGGCGCGAATCCGCCGCGAGACAAAGACGTCTTGCCCGCAGTTGTTGACAACCGGGGACAGGACGTTTTTTGTTTGCGGCGCCAGGCCTTGAAAAACGCTCCTCTCCCCCACCCCCTTTATTCTTCAAGGAGAGAAAAGGATCATGAACGACATGCGTTTTTCAAAGGCCAATGACGTACTTGGAACCACCAATCGCGGCAATCCGGCGGAATCCGGGTTGTGCACGCTGTGCCGGGCGGACTGCCAGGGCAAGTGTGAAACCTTCCTATCCAGCCTGGTGGGCCGCTCGATTCTCTACCCGAGAAACTTCGGGCTGGTCACCGCCGGCGCCAACAACACCACCCACGTCGGGGTTTCCTACAACGCGCTGCGCATCCAAGGCCGTGCCTACGGCGTCCAGGGCGTGGCCCCGGACCTGTCCACGGACCCGGACGACTGCATCTTCCCCAACGTCAGCCTGGAAACCAGTTTCGGTCGAGAAATCAAGACCAAGTCACGCATCCCGCTGATGACCGGGGCCTTGGGCTCCACCTTTATCGCGGAAAAATACTGGAATTCCTTCGCCATTGGCGCGGCCCTGGTGGGCATTCCCGTTGTTGTCGGCGAAAACGTGGTCGGCGTGGACCGGAACTCGGTGATAGCCAAGGGCAAGATCAGCAAAGCTCCGGAGCTGGAGCGGCGTATTGCCAGCTACACCCGGTATAACGGCGATTACGGGGCGATCATTGTCCAGATGAACGTGGAAGACACCCGCAACGGCGTGGCCGAGTACATCGCCCAGAAATACGGCGACCAATGCATCATTGAACTCAAATGGGGCCAGGGCGCCAAGGACATCGGCGGAGAGATCCAGGTCACCAGCCTTGAATACGCAAAATTTTTGAAGAACCGCGGCTACATCGTCGACCCTGACCCGGAAAAGGAATGGGTTCAGGCGGCCTTTGCCAAGGGGGCTATCACCTCTTTTGCCCGACACAGCCGCCTGGGCGGCACCAATCTGAGCAAGGTTGAACAGGTCCGCGAGGACTTCATGAAGACCGTGGACTATTTGCGCAGCCTGGGCGTGCGCAGGATTTCCCTGAAGACCGGGGCCTACGGCATGGAGGAGCTGGCCATGGCCATCAAGTTCGCCACCGAAGCCAAGCTGGACCTGTTGACCATTGACGGAGCGGGCGGCGGCACCGGGATGAGCCCCTGGAACATGATGCAGAGCTGGGGCGTACCCTCAATCATTTTGCATGCCAAAGCCCATGAATACGCCTCCATCCTGGCGGCCCGCGGTCAGCAGGCGGTAGACCTGTCCTTTGCCGGCGGGTTTGCGCTGGAGGACCATATCTTCAAGGCCCTGGCCCTGGGTGCGCCATTCACCAAACTCGTGTGCATGGGCCGGGCGATCATGATTCCAGGTTTTGTCGGAACCAACATCGAGGGAGCGCTCCATCCCGAACGTCGCGAGAATATCTTCGGCAATTGGGAGCAGTTGCCCAAAACCGTGCAGGATATCGGCGATAGTCCGGAACAGATCTTCGCCGGGTATTACGATGTGCAGGAGAAGGTGGGCAAAAAGGAAATGAAGAACATCCCCTACGGCGCCATCGCCTTCTGGACCCTGGCGGACAAACTGGCCTGCGGACTGCAGCAGCTGATGGCCGGAGCGCGCAAGTTTTCCATGGACCGGATTTCGCGCAGCGACCTGTTTTCCGGGAACCGGGAAACAGCTCAAGAAACCGGCATTCCATATGTATCCGAAGCTAACGACGAAACCGCCAAGAAAATACTCGCCTCCTAGTTTCCATCCGGAAACATATAACTCTTTGATATTTAACTTTATTAACCGAAAAATCGCTTGACATTTAATGCATTTTTTGACATGCTTCAACTTGTAGCCATTTGTTTATATTATAA
>DSBL01000100.1 GCA_011049455.1 Desulfonatronum sp.
CACTGTTTTGTCGATGTCTGTCGTTAGCCGATGAAGGGGTTGGCGAACAGCAGGATCAGGTTCACGACCAGGGCGTAAATGGCCAGGGACTCGATAAAGGCCATGCCCAGAAGCAGGGTTACAGTGATTTTACCGCTGGCCTCGGGGTTGCGGGCGGTTCCTTCGCAAGCGGCCTTCAGGCCGAGGCCCTGGGCGATGCCGCAACCGAAAGCGGCGATGGCCATGCCGATGGCGGTGGCAATGGCGATCATGGAGATGGTTTCAGGTGCGGCATCGGCGGCAAAGGCCACGGAAGCCAATCCCAGCAGGACAACGGTGTTCAGGGCGGTGAAAAAAAGTTTGCGCATTGGACAGAATCCTCCTTACGAAGAGTGTTATATGGTTTTGGTCAGATGACCATTTCCCCCAAAAGCTCTGCTCATATTAATGAGCCTCTTCAAAAGCTCCCTTGATGTACATCAGGGAAAGCATGAAGAAGATGAAGGCCTGCATGGTTTTCATCAGGATGAACAGGAAAAAGATGGGCAGGGAACCCAGGACCGGCGCCAGAAAGAACATCAAGGCAATGACGATTTCCTCGCCGCGGATGTTGCCGAAGAGTCGCAGGGTCAACGACAGGGGCCGGGCCAAGTGACTGATGATTTCAATGGGCAGCATCATGGGCGCCAGCCACCAGAAAGGGCCGGTGAAATGTTTGATGTAATGCAGGCCGTGCAGCCGGAATCCCCAATAATTATAATACAGGAAGACGAAAATGGCCATGCCGACATTGGTGTTGATGTTCGCCGTGGGTGCGTCCGCGCCGGGGATCAGCCCGGTGATGTTGCAAAACAGGATGTAGATGAACAGGGTGAACAGCACGGGAAAGACCTTGCGGCCGGCCTCGCCCATGTTCTGGACGACAAAATCTTCCATTCCTCCAATGAGACTCTCCCAGACGTTTTGTCCTTTTCCTGGTACAAGGGTCAATTTTCGCGTGCCCAGCCAGCCCAGGAGCACCAAGACGGCGATGATCGCCCAGGAGTAGACAATGTGGATGTACTCATGGGGAAAATGAATGCCGATGGCTTGCAGGCCCTCGTCCAGCAGTAGAACATATTGAATCGATCCAGCCATTTGGTTATGCCTCCTTCACTTTTTGCCGGTGAAACCGGAAAACGCCCCACAACAAAATATTCAACACGACCGTGGAAAGTCCCGCAAGCAGTGCGGGCACGGGAAGCCCGCCCCAGACGATCAGGCCGAACAGGACTAGACCCGTGAGAATCAGCCTTCCGTAAAACCGCAACAATGAGATCGCCACCGCACCGTCCCGGGTATGGATGATGCCTTGCAGTCCTTTGGCCAGGAGCCAAAAATTCACGGTGATCAGCACAGTGCCCGACAGGAATGCAATGGCCCAGGGGTGCAGGTGAGTCAGCATCAGAAACGCCAGCCCCAGGCAAACACAATAAATCTGGTTGCGAACCAGGACGCGTACTTCGTCCAGGATAAACCCCTGGTGCCAGAGAAAATTTTCAATCCTGGCGTTTGTCCTGGTTATCGGCGTCATTCTGCTTGTCCAGTTCTCGCTGAATTTTTTTGGTTTCCATGTACATGTTCTTGAAGCCGGCGATGATTCCAAAGATCAAAAACAACAAGAAAAGCTTGGGTTTCGTGTCCAGCCATTTGTCCAAATACCATCCTATCAGGGCTCCAACGAAGGTGGAAGCCACTAGATGGATGCCCAGCAACCCGGCCTGGGAAAATGGTTGCATCAGGTCTTTATATTTGGATTTTGACCGAAAAAACATTTCCAGGCCATTGTTTAAGGGAAAGAAAAACATCCCCTCGTTCAAACATTCACAATATGCGTCGTCTATCATAGGCCTTGCTCGCAAGTCAACGATGCGGCTAAAAAAAAACACCTCCTTTTCATTCATTTTTTTCGGTCAGACCCACGGGATGACAAGGCGTTCGTAAACGAATAGGAAGAGCCATTCCGTTGATGACAAGCTGAACCGCGAAGTATTGTCAACGAGAATATTCCACTTTTTCAGGAGAACAACGTCAATTCTCATGTCCAAATCAAAATCGCTTTCCCCCCGATACCTGCGCGCCCGTTTGGAACCGCGGCGCATCGCCTATCTTGACAGTACGAAGATTCCCTGTCCCCGCACCCTTGCCCCCATGCAGCCCAGGGCCCTGCAGGCCTTGGAGCTCGGCTTGGCCATAGCAAAGAAGGAGTATAATATTTTTGTAGTCGGCGAACCGCAGCTTGGGCGGACCTATCTGGTCCAGAATTTTCTTGAACTTCGGGCGGCCAAGCGAAACATCCCCCCGGACTGGATTTATGTGTTCAACTTTGATGACCCGGATCGGCCTTTGGCGGTATCTTTGCAAAGCGGCCAGGCCAGGCCTTTCAAGACCGAATTGGCTTCCGTCATCCAGCGGATCAGGGAGGAGGTTCCGTTTCGTTTCGGACAGGAAGAGTACATCCGCAAAAAGGAGAAGCTGGTCCGCCGGTTCCAGAATTCCAAGGAAGAGGTGATGGTCAAGATGGAGGAGCAGGCCTCCAAACATGGTTTCAACCTTTGTTTTGACGACCAGGGCAACGTTAACTTGTACCCCATTGTGGACGGCAAGGTGCTCAACGGCCAGGAAGTGGAAAAACTGGAATCCTCCCTGCGGGTGAAGTTGAAAAGTGAGGGGGACCGGACCCTGGACGCCATGCTGGGGTTGCTGCGGCAGATTAACGCTCGGGAACAGGATTTGCGGGAGGGGGAGCGCAGCCTGGAACGGGAGGTGTTGGAACAGGTGCTGACGGAGGTTTTTGAGCCTTTTTCAAGAAAGCATGTCGGCCATGAGAAGCTGCATGCCTTTCTCAGCGCCCTGCGGAAGGATATCCTGGACAATCAGGACCAGTTCAAGCCCAAGGAACCGACGGCAACGGGCGCAGGTCCAGATCCGAGCGGATCAACGGACGGCTTTTTTGAACGGTTCGCGGTGAATCTTTTTGTGGACAACAGCCGTCTGCGCGGGGCGCCGATTGTCGTGGAGGACAATCCAACGTTTTTCAATCTGCTGGGATGCATTGAGCGCGAGGCCGAGTGGGGGGCGCTGTTCACGGATTACACCCTGCTGAAGGCAGGGGCCCTGCACCGGGCCAACGGCGGTTTTTTGGTGCTGCACATCGAGGACGTGCTTCAGCATCCCCAAGCTTGGGAGGGATTGTTGCGGGCTTTACGCTCAATGCAAATCCGCATCGAGGATCCAGGAGACCTTCATGAAACCATCCGGACAAAAACCATTATGCCCGAACCAATCCCGTTGGACGTGAAAGTCATCCTGGTGGGCACGGAGGAGGCGTATGATTTGCTTTTGGCCTATGACGACCGGTTCCCCAAACTTTTCAAGATCAAGGGGCAGATTCAGGAAACCGTGGACCGTGATGCGAATACCATTCGCAAGTATGTGGGCGCACTGGCCCGGGTGATCCGCGAAGACGCTCTGCTGCCTTTTGATCGTGACGCCTTGGCCTGGCTGGTGGATTTCGCGTCCCGGCTGGCCGAGGACCAGAGAAAGTTGTCCCTGCGCCTGCCCATTGTGCGGGAGGTGATGATCGAGGCATCGGCCATGAGCGTTCTGAAGAGTGAGACCGTGGTTGATCGGGGGGCGCTGGAACAGGCGTGGACAGCGCGCAATTACCGTGCGAATTTGTATGAAGAGGAGTTTTTGTCCGAGTACGATCGGCAACTGATCAAGGTGGCCACCAGCGGATTTGCGGTGGGCCAGTGCAACGGTCTGTCCGTGACCTTTCTCGGCGACTATGAGCTGGGGCTGCCGCACCAGATTTCCTGCACCGTGGGCGTGGGCCACGGGGGGATTATCGATCTGGAACGCGAGGCTGAGCTGGGCGGGCCGATTCATACCAAGGGCATGATGATCCTGAAAAGCTATCTGCTTCAATTGTTCGCCCAGAACAAGCCCGTGGTCCTGAACGCCAGTCTGTGTTTTGAGCAGAGCTACGCGCATGTGGACGGGGACTCCGCCTCCGGAGCGGAACTGGCGGCCTTGATTTCCGCCTTGGCAGGCAAGCCCAACAATCTCTCCCTGGCGTTTACCGGCGCGGTCAGCCAGTCCGGAGCGATCATGGCCGTCGGCGGCGTGACGAGCAAAATCGAGGGTTTTTTCGAGGTCTGTCGCCGTCGGGGTCTGACCGGGACGCAAGGCGTGATCATCCCCAAGGACAATGTGGTGCATTTGATGCTCAAGCAGGAGGTGGTGGACGCCGTGGAAGCGGATATGTTCCGCATCTATCCGGTGACCTGCGTTGAGGAGGCATTGGAGCTTTTGACCGGCGCGCACGTGGGCAGGCGTCTGAAAAACGGCGCTTTCAGCGCAGGAAGTCTTTATCAAGAGGTGGACGACCGCCTCAGGGAGCTGGAATATCTGGCCACCAGGGAGTCATCCCCGAAAAGGCGCCGCAAGGCCGCGGCCAACTCGCCCGTGACCAGCCGCAAATCCGGTAAGGAACGCAAGGCTTCCCAAGGCACTCACAAGCGTCCAATTGCCAAAGCCTCTTTGTGACCGGTTACAGAATATAATACAGCGCGCCCACGAACATCAGGCTGAGCACGCGCAGGCCCTGGTTCCAAAAAATCAGTTTCGCGGCCAGGACCGGCTTGAAAATGCCTGCATAATACGGGAATTGATGCCGTACCGCGCGCATGGGTGAGGAAAGAATATTGCCGATGAGCAGCGCCAGGACCACTTCCTGCTGTCCGAGGCTCCCCGCGGAAAGGAGGGCCCCGGCTGCTGCCGCGCCTGCGGAGAATTCCGCGACCATCTGAAAAACAATCACGCCCACGGCCTGTGGGGGCATCCAGGACAGCCAGCTTAAGTGGTCGGCCATGTACTTTTCCACGGCCGCAAAGGCGCCCCAGCGATGGAGCACGAAAAACAGCACGTAAATCGGCACGGTGATGAATAAAATCCGCCCGAGGCGGCGCTGGAAGCGCACGTTAACCTTTTTCAGGACGTCCAGAAAAGTGGCGGGTCCGTTGTCCTTCAGCCGACAGCTGACGCACCGTTCGGTTGGGGGTGGAAGAAAAAATCTGGAAAAAAGCAGGATGATGACAGTGCGCGACAAGGCAGCGGCCACGTTAAGGGAGAGATAGACGCCGGCGGCCGCGCCGATTAGCGGAACCAGTATCAGGAAAACGCTGGGCAAATGCAGGAAATAGGTGGGCAAGCTGTTGAACAGGTTGCTCATGATCAGTTCCCGGCGGTTGATGCGGCCTTGGTCATAGGCTTCGGCAAGCAGGGAGTTGGCTGAAACGCCCGAGAAAAACGCCAGGGAAAAGCTGGCCCCGGCAGTGTCGGACAGCCGTCCCAGACGCAAAAGCGGTGATACGGCGGCGGCCACGGCCTTGGTCCAGTTCAAGGCTTCGATCACTTGGCCGATGAGCAGGCCCAGGCTGATGAACAGCGTCAGCTTGGCCAGGGGCCAGATCAGGGCGTTCCAGAGTTGAGCAAGGTCCATATTCCATCCTGGCGGAGAACCAGTGGGGTTATATCGCGATGACCGCGTGCGCGGGATGATGCCGTTTTGTGATTAAAATCATCGGACAATGCACCAAAGGGCTTGAACAGCGCCGCTCAATGGGGTAAGAGGCCGCAACAAATGATTGATTCTTCTTTTCTCGCCGTTTTTTTGCATGTGGCTGGGGCGCTTGGCGCGGTGTTTCAATGATGTTGCGCAACCTCAAAAGCATTGGCGCAGCCTTGTTTTACTCACATTCAGGGTGCTTGCCTGTTTCGCCGACAATCCTGATGCGCGACGCATGACTTCATGCCGGAGGCAAAAGTGAAACGCAACACCTATACAACCCGATCATCCCCCACTTCTCCCCGCGGAATCCCCTGGAAACTGCTTTTGTTGGCAATGGTGCTTGTTTTGCTTTTGCCCAAGGCGGTCACGCTTTTTTCTCAATTTTCATCATCCTTGCAGGCTCCTGGTTTGGCCCTGCTCAAGATCGTCCCGCACGACCTCAACAGACGCGTCAGCAGCCAAGCGGACACCCAGGAGTCGAAATCCTCGGATGAAATGAGTTCCGATACTATTGCAGACGTTTCGGACGAAGCCTGTCCACAAGACGAGGCAGGGGATCAGGGCATCCTTGAACGTGTGGTGCGGGTGGGCCGTGGGGATACGGTCATGGGCCTGTTGCTTGCATCCGGTCTGGCCCAGGCAGAGGCCCATGCCGCTGTTTCCGCTCTCCAAGAGGTCTATAATCCGCGGAACCTTCGTCCAGGCCATGAACTGGTACTGACCTTTCGCGCAGGCAGTGAAGAGGCCGGGGAAGAGTTTTTCGAAGGTTTGAAAATGCAGGTGGATGTGAACCGCAATGTGCTGGTGCACCGCGAAGACAATGAGTCGTTCGCGGCCAGGGAGGAGCAGTGGGAATTGCAGCACGTCCCGGCCGTGGCTCATGGGCGGATCGACTCCAGTCTTTACGAAGCCGCGGTGCAATCCGGTTTGCCTGTACCCGTGTTGATGCAGATGATTCGGGCGTATTCGTTTGATGTTGATTTTCAGCGCGATATTCATCCTGGTGACGCTTTTGAGGTCCTTTTCGTGCGTCAGGTGGATCTGGAAGGCCTGTCGGTATGTAATGATGGGCCGGTGCTGTACGCCAGTTTGCAGACCAAGGGCCGGTTATTGCGTATTTATCGGTATACGGCCCTGGACGGAGAAACGGATTTTTTCAACGAACGCGGCCAGAGTGTGCGCAAGACCTTGATGTTGACGCCCATCGACGGCGCCAGGTTGAGTTCCGGTTATGGAATGCGGCGCCATCCGATTCTTGGATACAGCCGGATGCACAAGGGGCTTGATTTCGCGGCGCCCACCGGGACCCCGATCATGGCAGCAGGCGACGGCGTGGTTGTGGAGGCGGGGCGCAAGGGAAATTACGGCAACGCCGTGGTCCTCCGCCATCCCAACGAATATCGTACGCTTTACGGCCACATGAGCCGCATTGCCCGGGGTATCAAGTCCGGGGCCCGGGTCAAACAGGGAGAGGTCATCGGCTATGTGGGCTCCACGGGCATGTCCACGGGACCGCATTTGCATTATGAAGTGCTTCATCGAGGCAAGCATGTGAATCCCGCTTCTGTTGTTTCTCCTCCGGGACGCACGCTGGCCGGCGAAGATTTGAAACTGTTCCGGCAAGTCGCTTCCAAGTTGGAAGGGCAATACGCCGCCTTGGCCGGCAAAAAAATGGCTCAAGCTCCGGACAACGGAATGCCGTCGCATTTTGAGTAGGCTGTTTGATTTTAAAATTTTTGGCGATAGGTGAAGGACTGGCGCAAGGTTTCTTTATCCATGAATTTTAAATCCATGCCCAGAGGAATGCCTTGGGCCAGACGGGTGACCTGGATTGAGGGGTAGTCCCGCTCCAAAATGTTTTTGATATAGGAGGCCGTGGATTCGGATTCCGCCGTGGTTCCCAGGGCCAGGATGACTTCCTGGATGCCATTGTCCCGAAGCTTGGCGCGCAAACGTTCCATCTCCAACTGCTCCGGATTGATTCCGTCCAGGGGCGAAAGCAGCCCTCCCAAAACCAGATACATTCCCCGGTACATGCCGGACTGTTCCATGACCAGCATGGAATCCCATTCAGCCACCAGACAGAGGTATTCGGAGCGGCGTCCGGGATCGGCGCAAATGGTGCAGGGATCCTCGTCGGCAATGCCCCCGCAGTTGCTGCATAGACAAAGTTTGTCGCGCAACTCCAGGATGCTCCGGCCGAGATTCATGGTCCGTTGCTTTGGCCATTTCAGCAGGGTCAGGGCCAGGCGCAAAGCGGATTTGGGGCCAAGGCCGGGTAAACCGGCCAGCTGGTCGACCACCGCCCGCAGTGTTTGAGGCAGTTCCTGCATTGCGCTAAAACATGCCTGGAATCTTAATCCCCCCGGTGATCTGGGCCATTTCCTGCTTCATCATTTCACCGGCCTTTTTCAGGGCTTCATTGACCGCGGCCAGGACCAGATCCTGCAACATTTCCAGGTCATCGGCATTGACCACTGCCGGATCGATTTTCACGGCCAGTATTTCCTGGGCTCCGTTGGCCGTGACCGTGACCATACCGCCGCCGGCCGCGGCTTCCACGGTCCGTTTTCCGACCTCTTCCTGCATTTTCGTGATTTTGTTCTGCATGACCTGGGCCTGCCTGACCAGGTCGCCCATTCCTTTCATCATGACAACGACTCCTTCATGTTGGATTAGTGGATGTGTTTTGCGGCGCCTTTCATGCCGCCATGCTTCCAGGCGACGATGCAGGTTCACGTGTGATGATCACGGGGCTCCATGGAAATCACCGTTGCTTGGAATTGCTTGATTATTTCTTGGACAAGCGGGTGCTTACAATATTCATCATTGCCTTTGCCGCCTTTTGTGCTCTCGATTTCCTCGGGGCCACGGAGCGTGACGCTGATACCCGCACCAAAATACTCTTTTGCCAGCTGCTCTAAAATCCGCCATTTCTGGGGCGAACGCAGGCCTTGATATTGAAAAAGGGTCTGGCAACGCAAAACCAGTTCATTTTCTGACAGCTCGCCTTCCACCTGCCGCAATCCGGGGAGACAGGCCTTTTCCTTTTTGCATTGGGTGTCGTAGTGATCCAAGAAGCCTTTCCAGGTCGGCGTTTCAATGGATATTTTGGGTTCCCGGGCAGCGGCTTTCGGTCGCGACATGGTGGGAGGAGGATATCCATCACTGAGGGTTGAACCCGAGGGTGTACGAATCGCGGACCCGGACACAGGATTCCTGACGGGCAACGTTTCGTGCCGAGGGGCTGAATCGGCGCAAGGCACGGGTTCGTGAGCGGCCAATTCGGCGTCGGGTACCGGTTGTGGAGGCTTAACCTGGGATTCTTGGGAAGGCCGGGACTGCTTGCGTGCGTTTTGACTCTTGGCGGCCGGGGCCTGAGGGAAACCGTTGAAAGCCTCTTCGGCGATGTCCTCCAGCCGCAGAAGCCGCGGCAAATAGGCCAGGTTGAGCAGAAGCATCTCCAGGGCCTGGGCCGGTTCCAGACTGGCCAGTACTTGGCGTTGGCCCTCCAGGGTCAACTGCCAAGCCGCGTGGATGTATGTGGGGGAAAGCTCATTGGCCACGTTCAGCCAGATTTTCGCCTCATCCCCTGACAATTCCAGAAGCGGCAGGGCCTTTTGGCCCGCCTGACGGAGCAGAAACATGTTTCGCCACAATGCTGCCAACTCACGCAGGAAAAATCCCAGATCCAGGCCATGGTCCAGGAGGGTGCGCAGGACCTCGCTGACGGCAATGCAGTCCTGGTCGCGGATGGCTTCCACCAGACGTTGAAAAAGCTCGCCGCCGGCCAGTCCCAGAATACGGCGGACATCCTCCAGGCGCAAGGTTTTTTCTCCGATGGTCAGCACCTGCTCCAGCAAGGACATGCCGTCGCGAACGCTGCCTGCGGCCCTTCTGGCCAAAAGGGTCGTGGCCGCAGGTTCAAAGGGGCGGCCTTCCTGCTCCAGGATGTGGCGCAGGTGGGTTTCCAGCTGTGACTGGGTGAGGCGTTTGAATACATAGTGCTGGCAGCGGCTGATGATCGTGGCCGGGAACTTTTGCGGCTCGGTGGTGGCCATGATGAATGTCACCCCGGGAGGCGGTTCCTCCAGGGTTTTCAGCAAGGCGTTGAAGGCCTCCTTGGTGAGCATGTGCGCTTCATCAATGATGATGATTTTGAAGCGGCACTCCAAGGGGGCATAACCCACGTCTTCCTTGAGTCGTCGGGCCTGCTCAATGCCCCTGTTGGACGCACCGTCGATTTCGGCCACGTCCACGGCCGAGCCGATGGTGATCTGGCGGCAGTGGAGGCACTGGTTGCAGGGCTCGGGCGTAGGCGCGGTCCGGCAATTGATGGCCTTGGCAAAAATGCGGGCCAGGGTGGTTTTGCCCACCCCCCGGGTACCGCTGAACAGATACGCCGCGGCAATGCGATCCGTGGCCGCTGCCCGGGAAAGCACGGCGCGGATGTCCTCCTGCCCGACGACCTGGGCAAAGGTTTGCGGTCTGTATTTGGCCGTGAGTTGAGTATGCGTCGTGGACACAGGAACTATCCTTCGTCAAGGCGGTCTATTGAAAAGTTACTCCATTAACAGCCAGGACACAAATCGGCTATTCCCTGCCCTTTCCATGGCTGGATCGGAAATGAAGCTGCAACGGGGCCAAATTCAGGCCGAAACGTTTGCGCAGCTGCTTTTCCAGATACTTGGCATATTCATGGCGGATGAGCCCGGCATCATTGACAAAAAAGACAAATGTCGGCGGGGTGGTGCCGGTCTGGGTCAGATAGAAGAACTTGGCCCGCCGCCGATTGACCACGGCCGGCTGATGACGCTGGGTGGCCTCGTGCATGACGCGGTTGAGCAGCCCCGTGGAGATCCTGGTCTGGCATTGGGCCCAGACCCGTTCGCCCAGGGGCAGCAGTCCGCCCAAACCGGCTTTGGTCATGGTGGAAGTGAAGACCAAGGGCAGGTGGGAGGCAAAGGAAAGATCATCTCTGAAGCCCTGCTTCATGGCGTTCAGGGCGCTGCGAGGGACCAGGTCAATCTTGTTCACCACGGCGATCAGGGGTGTTTTTTCCCGATCCAGGAAGGTCAGCAGCTTCTTGTCCTGAAAGGTCAATCCTTCCAGGGCGTCCAGCACGAGCATGGTCACCTGGGCCTTTTTGCTGCTGCGCAGGGCCTTGAGTACGCTGAAGCGCTCCAGGCTGTCCTGGATGCGGGTGCGCTTGCGCACGCCAGCGGTGTCCACCAGGGTGTAGGTTTTCCCGTCCACCCGCCAGGAGATATCCACGCTGTCGCGGGTAGTGCCGGACTGGTCGGAGACGATTTGGCGCTGAAATCCCAACAGGGCGTTGACCAGTGAGGACTTGCCCACGTTGGGCCGGCCCAGCAAGGCCAAGCGCAGGCTTGTCTGCGCATCCTCATCGTCTTCGCATTGCCCCGACGATGATGCCAGGTCCAGGGCAGGGACGTTTGCAGAAGGCAAATGTGCGCACACAGTATCCAAGAGCAATCGTGCTCCGAACCCATGGGCCGCGGAAACCGCCAGCACCGGGAAGCCGAGTTGATGGAATTCCGCCGTGAACAGGGCCTCCTTTTCCGCGCCGTCCACCTTATTGACCACCACCAGCACGGGCTTGTTCGCCCCGCGCAGCAGCGCAGCCACCTGTTCGTCCAGGGCGTTCAGGCCTTCGCGGCCGTCCACCACCATGAGCACCAACACGGCTTCACTGATCGCTTCCCGGGCCTGGGCGAGCACGGCCTGCTTGATGTCCTCGGAAGACTCCGGCTCGAGTCCGCCGGTGTCCACCAGGGCAAAAGGCCTTTCAACTTGACGCACCTCGCCGTAAATGCGGTCCCTGGTCACGCCCGGCAGGTCGTGGGTCAGGGCCTTGGAGGATTTGAGCAGGCGGTTGAACAAGGAGGATTTGCCCACATTGGGCCGGCCGATCAAGGCAACGATGGGCAGTTCTTGGGACATAAGAAGACCTGGATGAAGGGTCAAGATGTTGGGTTCAAAATTCGGATCGAAAACTGATCAGCTGGTCAGGCTTGAGCACACCCTTTTCCGTGATGATCGCCGCGATCAGCTCCGCCGGGGTGACGTCAAAGGCGAAATTGAGCACAGGCACGCCGGGCGGGGTGATCATTTTGTCCTGGATGTGGGTCACCTCCCTGGGCGTGCGCTTTTCAATGGGAATATCCGCTCCAGAAGCCGTTGCAAAATCAATAGTGGAAAAAGGGGCGGCCACGTAGAAGGGGACGTTATGGCGCTTTGCCAGCACGGCCACGGTATAGGTGCCGATCTTATTGGCCGCGTCGCCGTTGGCCGCGACCCGGTCCGCGCCCACGATCACGGCCTGGACCATGCCCCTGGTCATGAGCAGCCCCACGGCGTTGTCGCAGCAGACGGTCACCGGAATGTTGTCCTTGGACAGTTCATAGGCTGTCAGCCGGGCTCCTTGCAAGAAAGGGCGGGTTTCATTGGCCAGGACATGGATGCGCTTGCCCGCCTCCACCGCAGCCCGGATCACGCCCAGGGCCGTGCCGTAGGCTCCGGTGGCCAGGGCTCCTGCATTGCAGTGGGTCATGACGGTGTCGTTGTCACGCAGCAGGGTGGCGCCGTGCACGCCCATGGTCCTGTTATTCGCTTCGTCTTGACGGTGCAGGGCCATGGCCTGTTCGGTCCATACCTGGCGCAGATCCTCCAGGGACATGTGGGGCCGGTCTCTCCAGACCCGGCGCATCTGATCCACGGCCCAGGTTAGGTTCACGGCCGTGGGTCTGGTTGCAGCCAAGGCATTCAGCTCTTGATCCACTTGACGACTCCAGCCAGGACTTACCGGATCGGCAGTGGCCGCAACCAGGCAGCAGCCGTAAGCCGCGGTCACGCCGATGGCCGGAGCGCCGCGCACGACCATTTCCTGGAGAGCGAAAATGATATCCTTGGCCGTGCGACAAATGAACCACTCCTCTTGGCCGGGCAGCAGACGCTGGTCCAGCAGGTGCAACTCATTGTTCTCCGGCGTGAATCGAATGTGCGGGTGCATGGATTGTCCTTGTCAAGCGGCTTTCAAGAGGGATCCGGTTTTCATGGAACTATCGGAAAAAATGGTCATCAGCTTGTTATCCCAGCTTGGCCTTGAGCAGATCGTTGACCACCCCCGGGTTGGCCTGGCCCTTGCTTTCGCGCATGACCTGGCCGACGAAGAAACCCAGCAGCTTGGTCTTGCCGCCTTTATAGGCCTCCACCTCGGCGGGGCTGGCCGCGATGACTTTATCCACAACGGCTTCCAGGGCCGAGGTATCTGAAATCTGAACCAATCCCTTGCGCTTGATGAATTCTTCCGGAGCTTCGCCGGTGGCGAACAGCTCGGCGAAGATCTGCTTGCCGATCTTGCCGCTGATTCGGCCGGAGTCGATCAGCCGGACCAAATCGGCCAAGTGGGTCGCGGTCATGGCGCAGGCCCGTGCGCTGATCCTTGCCAGGTTCAGCTCGCGCAAGAGTTCGGAGAGCATCCAGTTGGCGATCTTTTTGGGCTCGGGGTACGCGGCAACGGCCGTTTCAAAATACTCGGCCAGGTCCTTTTCAGCGGTCAGGGCCTGGGCCGCTGCTTCAGGCAGATCATAATCCCGCAGAAAGCGCGCCTCCCGGGCCTGGGGCAGCTCGGGCAGCTCTTCGGACCATTTGATCAGCCAGGTCTGCTCCAAGGTCAAGGGCAGCAGGTCCGGGTCCGGGAAATAGCGGTAGTCGTGGGCTTCCTCCTTGCCGCGCATGGACACGGTCACGCCTTTGTCCACGTCATAGAGCCGGGTTTCCTGGACAATGCGCTCGCCGTCGTCGAGCAGGTCGATATGCCGGGCTATTTCATATTCAATGGCCTTGTGCACGTGCCGGAAGGAATTGAGGTTTTTCAGCTCGGTGCGCGTTCCGAGTGTTTGCTCGCCCTTGGGCCGGACCGAGACGTTGGCGTCGCAACGAAAGCTGCCTTCCTCCATGTTGCCGTCGCAGATTTCCAGGTAGACCAGAATGGAACGCAGGGCCTTGAGATAGGCCACGGCCTCGTCCGCGCCGCGCATGTCCGGTTCGCTGACGATCTCGATGAGCGGCGTGCCGCAGCGGTTCAAGTCCACGAAGCTTTTGTTTTCAGCGGCGGAATGGATGGACTTGCCGGCGTCCTCCTCCATGTGGATCCTGGTGATGCCGATGACCTTTTCATGGCCGTCCACCTGGATGCGCAGGCGGCCGTGTTCGGCCAGGGGGGCCTCGTATTGCGATATCTGGTAGGCCTTGGGCAGATCCGGGTAGAAATAGTTCTTGCGGGCAAAGACGGACCGGCGGTTGATTGTGCAGTCCACGGCCAGGGCCATTTTCGCAGCATATTCCACGGCCAGCCGGTTGAGCACGGGCAGGGTTCCGGGCATGGCCGTGCACACCGGGCAGGTGTTGGAGTTGGGCTCTTGTCCGAAGGCCGTGGAACAGGCGCAGAAGATCTTGGTCTTGGTGCGCAATTGGGCATGCACCTCCAGGCCGATGACGGCTTCATACTCGGGCACGAATGATACTCCTGTTAGAAAAAAGAGTGTTCCCCGTCAGGAAGATATAAAAGAAGCTGTATGTGCGTTTTTGAATCGTTGTGTCAATCGTTGGCATTGGCCAATATTCGCAACGATCCGCCGTAGCAGGACATGACGCGGTCATCCGACCGCTTTGGCCATATCGCTCCGGTGTTGGCGGGATAGAGCGAATGCCGCATCCGGCAAGACCGCATCGTGGCGGCAATACGGTTGTTCCATAACGCTTCCGGCCATCACGCCTTGTCCAAACTGGCGTCAAAATACTTGCCCACGCCGTACTCCCGGCGGCGGAAGAATTTTTCCGGGTCCGGGCCGATGATCTGCAGTTCCGGGTGTTTTTTCTGCACCTCCAGGGCGATTTTCATCTCCTTGGTGCAGCCGGTGGAATAGGTGGCGTCCTTGCCGTTCCAGACAGCGGGCATTTTCTGGCCCAACAGCTCGAAGCTGAGTTCGATGTCCTCCACGGTTTGAAAGCGCCAGACATCGATGTAGCCGCTGCGCTGGACCTTTTCCCACATGTACATCAGGTCGTCTCCGTCCATGCCAGGTTCAAAATGCTCGCCCGGGTTGATGATCAGGGATTGTTCCAGCCTGGAGCGCAGATGGGCCACAAAGGCGTTGAGCACGGCGATGGCCGTCTTGGTCTGCCCGGGAATGGAACCGATGATGGCGCTGTAGAAGATGACGGTCTTGCCCGAGACCTTGGCCTGACGCATGGACTCGATCAGTTTTTCGGCCTTGGCCAGCAGTTCCCGTTCCGTGACATGCCGGATGCGTGCGGCCCGGGGCTTGCAGGATAAAACCATCGTGTCCCGGCCGTCGCGATGAAAGGAGACGATGTCCCGGGTGAAGTCCTGGCTGACGTTGATCAGACGGCGATGATTGAAGCCTCCGTTGGCGATGATCAGCTGCGATTCCTTCCACGCCCTGGCAAAGGTCAGGCTGGTCCGATAAAGATTCAAGCGTTCGCGGGTGCCGTCGGAGATGACCAGCAGCTGGTTTTCGCGGATGCGCTTGAGCAGCTCGTTTTTCGAGACCTGACTGTCCGTGAGAAAATATGCGCCGTCCAGGGAATCGGCAAGCACGGGGTCATAGTCGGCGTCCCAGATCGTCGGCGTCATGAAGTCGAAACCTTCCTTCAGGGCCAGAATGACCCGGTGGCCCTGGCGGATCAGGGCGCGGATGATGAGGATGTCAAAGATCACGGCCCCGCTTTGGCCAGGAAGGTAAAGGATTTTCTGGGATGACTGGCGATTTTGAAAAAGGTAGCTCCGCAGCTGCTCGAATTCCGGCCAGGGTGCATCTATCTCGGCCGCCATCTCATCAGGGGCCGGATGGAACTCCATGGATTCCCAGATCGGTGTGATGTTCGCCCATTCGGCCATGGATTTTTGCAGCTTGAATTCCTGCGCCTTCCAGATCACCCGCATGGTGGCCAGACGGAAAAGACGCTTCAATTCCAGCATGTCCAAATCCGCCCGCAACTGCTCCATGGTTGCGCAGGCCAAAAAATCCTTGGGGCAGGCGCCAACAATTTGCTGGTACAGGGATGTCTGGGTGAAGGCATAGGCTCTGGCGTTGGCCCGGCGCTTACGGTCCCGCAAGGGATCATCCAGGCCGCTGTAGCTCATGAAAATGGTCAACAGCCACTTGACCAGGCGCGAGGGGATGATCACCCTGGACTGCAGGGCGGCTTTGAACTTGTACCGGCACAGGGCCGTGATCTTGGCCCGCAGGTAGGGATCGGCGATCTGCTCACGGGTCAGGCGGATCACGCTCTTCCAATGGTTGCTGTATTCGGCCAGGAGATCTTTGGTCAGTTCCTGCTTGAGCAGAAAACCCAGCATCCAGTCGGTGCAGGCGGGAAAAAACTGGTCCTCGTCCAGGTCCACCATGAACCGGATCTGTTCCGGGGAAGCATTTTCCAATGGGTTGATGGCGTGGTCCAGGTTGTTTTCCGTGAGAAAATGCAGGATCCAGGCATCCAGATAGGGATCGTGGCCCAAACGAATTTCCTGGGCGGAACCAATCTTTGCTTGCACGGGCACGCTAAGCTCCCTGAATGAAGCCCTTGGCTTTCAGTTTTTGGAAATAGGAGTCGTGGCCAATGGCCGCGAGCAGCATTCTTCTGGAAGAGCCGGACGCATGGACCCGGTCACCGGGCTGAAGGAGATGACCGGTTTGGCCGTCCAGAGTCAGGTAAGCCTCCAGGGCGTTTTCGGCGACACCGACGGTTATGTGTTTGTCCGCGGGCAGGACGAATGGTTTGATTTCCGTAAGAAACGGACAAATGGGCGTGACGGCGACAACGTCCAGTTCCGGGTGGATCAAGGGGCCTCCTGCTGAACACGAATAGGCCGAGGAACCCGTGGGCGTGGAGAGGATCAGGCCGTCGGCGTGCAAGCCGGTGATCCGTTCTTTCTCAACGAAGAGTTCCAGATGAATCAGGCGGGCCAGATTGCCGCGGCCCACAACGATGTCGTTGACCGCATTGGCGGCCAAAAAAATTTCGTTTTGCCGCTCAACTTGTACGTCCAAAAGCATTCGGGGGGAGACGGGAACGCCGTGGTCGAGGATTTCTTCCAGCACTCGTCGCCAGGAGGCTTTCGGACATTCGGTCAGAAAGCCGACGCGCGCAAAATTGATGCCCAGAAGAGCGATATTGTCCCCGCAGAGTTTCCTGGCCACGCTGATCATGGTGCCGTCGCCGCCCAGCACCAAGGTCAAGGTCGGTTCCAGGGCCGGCAGGCATTGGTCCAGGTCCTCTTGATTTTCCGTGACCGTATTGGCCATGCCTTGCAGATTCAGCCATGCGGCGATTTCCTCGGCCAAATGCAGGGCGTCGGGCTGGGCCTTTTTTGCCACCAGCAAGACTGATTGGGGGCGTATATTTTTCATTTCAAGAAAATCGGGACGATTTCTCGTGCAGGATGCCGATTTGGTGCCAAGATCAGGGCACGGCTGGAGTGCGGTCATGGGTACGGGCTCCTTGTCTTTCCGTGCGGGGCGAGGGATCGCGCAGGCCTCGGCCTCGGCGGATCGTGGCCCCTGGAATCAGGTGCGATGTTGCGGATTCAGCTGTTACCCTTTATGGACTTGTGGATCAAGAATGCATGCCATGGGCGGAAAGTCAGGGAAATAGCAATGCGAGCGTTGAAAAAGAAGGAAAACAGGCCGGTTTCGATGTCTCTGCAGAGATTGCGCCATGCGCTCGGCCGGGAACTGGCCGGGAGCGGGTTGCGGCTGGCCGTGGCGGAGTCATGTTCCGGCGGATTGATCGCCCACTGGTTGACCAATGTTCCGGGCAGCTCGCACTGGTTCTCCGGCGGCGTGGTGGCCTACGCCAACGCTGTCAAGGTCCGGTGCCTCGGAGTGCCGGAAACCGCGATTGCCTCACACGGAGCGGTCAGTCGGGAGGTGGTGCTGGCCATGGCGCTCGGGGTGCGCGATCTTTTGGCTACGGACTCGGCCCTGGCCGTTTCCGGCATTGCCGGACCAGGGGGAGGCAGTCCGGAAAAGCCCGTGGGCACGGTGTGGATGGCTTGGGTGCTCCAGGACGCGATCCGTAGCAAGGGTTTTCAGTTTCGGGGAACGCGGCTGCAAATAAAAAAGCTTACGGCCATGAGGGCCATGGCCGGAATGCTGGAAATGCTCCGGAGGCAGCGTTGAGTCGCCTTGGGAACATGAAGTATTTGGCCCGTGGAGCCATACCTTTTTGTTGCAGACCGGATTTTCCTTTTCAGAGCCGCGGCTGACTCCCTTGCCGATTTCGCATGTCCAAGGGAATGCGCGCTTTGAACCGAGCATTGGCTTGTCCGCGTCGGGCAACCGTTTGGACCGAAAAATCATGGCCCGGTCAGACAGGGCGTCAACGCTGAAAAGCTGAAAAGCAAAACCCAGCCTGGTTGGGACGATCGCCTCATGCCCTTGTCACCTCGTGGGCATGTTTTTCAGGTGAGGGTTCAAAGTCGTTTTCTCCAAATGCCCTTGCCAGGTGATTTCAGCCTGAAAGACCTGCTGTGCCGTTTCCGGACGCACGCCGAGCATGGACTGCCCGCCTTCTTGATCCTCGGTTTGGGCAAGCACCGCAATGCTTTCGCCGAGGATCGTTTCCGAAAGATAATCGATGCGGATCGAGGCGATGTGGAAACGGTCGTGCTTTTTTGCGTCAAAGCTGTCCAGTATCCAGCGGACATAGGCCGCGTTGTTCACGTGCCGGTTCACATCCAGGTCGGAATAGCGAACGGCAAAGCGGCGCAATTCCTTCAGGTCGAGCCTGTTGGACTGTTTGTCCAGCACGTTGCCGGCCACCGGAGCCTCGTTGGTCGGGGGGATATCCTGCAGAAAAGGATCGGGCCGCATCGGTCGGTGCTTGTCCTGGTCCAGGATCAGCCAGGCCGAGACTCCGGTGCCGAGCAGTTCGCCGTCCACGGAGAGAAACTGGAAATCGCGCAGGGCAAAAAGCCGCTTTACGCCCCTGGGCCATGTCCTGACGACGATATCCTGACCCCAGGTCGGGTAGCGATCGATCTGCATCCGGCATCGGGAAAGCACCCAGAAACAGCCCTGGCGATGCAATTCCTTCCGGCCCACTCCCAGATTTTGGGCATGATGCCCGGCGGCTTCCTGGAAGCAGCAGAACAACGCGTCCAACCGGGCCAGGCCATTCATGTCCGCTTCGTGGGTGCGGATGCAAAACTGTTCGGTCCAAAGCGGCACGCTCATGACGTTTTTTCGCCGACAATATCTTCAAGTGCTCCCTCCAGGTTTGGAAACCGAAAGGCGAATCCTGCGTTTTCAAGGGCCTTGGGCACGATTTTCGCCCCTTGCAACACAGCTTGGGCCACATCACCAAGCGCCAGCCTGATGAGAAAGGCCGGGACAGGCAGGATGACCGGCCGATGCAAGGTCCGGCCCATGGCTTTGGTGAATTCCGCATTGGTCACGGATTGCGGTGCACAGCAGTTTATCGGTCCGGACAAGTTTTTGTTCCGGGCCGCGAATTCCAGGGCGCGGCAAAGGTCCAGGATGTGAATCCAGGCGAACCATTGCCTGCCGCTGCCCAGGCGGCCGCCCAGTCCCTTGCGGAAGACCGGCAGCATCTGGGCCATGGCCCCGCCATCCGCGCCCAGCACCGTGCCGAAGCGGGCGATGACCACCCGTGCGTTTTTGGCCATGGCCTTATTCGCCTCGTCCTGCCATATCTGGCAGACTTCGGCCAGAAAGCCCTCGCCAGCAGGGTCTTTTTCCGTAACTACGCTGTTTCTCCCCTGGGGATAATAGCCCACGGCATTGGCGTTGATCAGGACTGCAGGCCGTTCGGGGACAAGGGCCTCAACAGCCATGCGCGTGGAGAGAATCCTGGTTTCCAGGATTTGTTTTTTGGACGCGTCGTTCCAGCGGGTCATGATGGAGCGGCCCACCAGGTTGATCAATACGTCAGCTTCGCGGGCCTGTTGCTGCCAATCCCCGGATCGCAAAGGATCACCGAGAACGGCCCGACATCCATCAGGCAGTCGCGCCAAGCTTTTTTCTTTCCGCGCCAGGGCCATTACAGAGTGTCCCTGCTTCTGGAGCCAGGCAATCAGATGCCTGCCCACGAATCCGGTCCCGCCCATGATGAAAAACGTCATATGTCTCTCACTTTTTGAAACATGGCGATTGAGGGTTGATCACTCTAAAACGTCAGGTTTGTGCCGTGGCGGACAGTCACCGCACCTGTTCAGCATGGCCGGTTTTTTGCCGCCCGTCTTTTGCGGCTTTTCCAGATGCTGAAAACTGTATTCCTTCTTTTTTCAAAAGAAACCATTTGATGTCCAGTCCTCCCCCGTAACCGGTCAGTTGTCCGGCACTGCCCAGGACGCGATGACATGGAACAATAAGGGGCCAAGGGTTGGATGCCATGATCTTTCCGACGGCCCTGGCCGCACCGGGACAACCGCTTCTTTCGGCCAACCCGCCGTAGCTGATCCATTGCCCCGCAGGCACCTGCGTTTGCAGCGCGGACAAAACCCGCCTTGAAAAACCGGATATGTTGTTCCAATCCAAAGGAATTTCCGGACAACCCCCCAATGTTCCAGTCAAATATTGATGCAGCCATTTGCACAAGGATGCGGACCAAGGCGTGAAAAAGCGACTATTGTCTTCCGGTGTGCTCCAGCGCAGACAAAGCCGGGTCAAAAGGCCGGAGCGCCAGCTCAGTTCAAGGCAGAGAGGGCCACACCGGATGATTTCCTGTTCGTGCATGGGGCGCGATCTTTTAGGGTTTGAGATGGCTGGATAAGTGGTCAAGGGACGAAATGACACCCTTGGCGGAGTCTGTTTTCCGCCATGTGCTCCACAATGGCCGCAAGCACGGCACGTTTGTTTCCGGCCCAGGCCGGGGCGAGCAGTTCTCCTGGCTGGGGGTCGGCATTCATGCGGTGCACCACGATATCCGGGCGAAGCAGGGCCAATCCCCGAGCCGCTGCCTGAACATAGTCATCCATTGTGCCCGGCCGGTACAAGCCTTGATCCAGCCATTGCTCCAGGGCACTGCCTCGGGCCACGTAAAGGTTATGCAACTTGATTCCGGCAATGGGCAAGGCGTTGATGCAGGTCAAGGTCTGAAAAAAATCCTGGTTGGTTTCGCCGGGCAATCCATGCATGACATGGGCACAGATCTTCAGCCCGTGATCATGGGCCAGTTTGACAGCATTGGCAAACGCCGTGAAGTCATGGCCGCGATTGATCCGCTGTAACGTGGCGTCATTGGAGGATTGCAGGCCGACATCCAACCATTTTTCCCGGGCGGGGTGGGCAGCGATCATGCGGATCTTATCCACGTCCAGGCAATCCGGCCGGGTGCCCAGACTGAGGCAGACCATTCCGGGCAGGTCCGCCAAGGTCTCCAGCAGGTTGTGCAAGCGGGACAGGGAGCCATAGGTGTTGGTGAATGACTGCAAATACGCCCAAAACAGTTCTGTTTTGTACTTTTTTCGAAACAACTCGGCCCACGTGGACCACTGTTCGGCCAAGTTTATGCCGTGCGCAAGCAGCCCGGTCCCGGAGCCGCGGGGATTGCAAAACACGCAGCCTCCGTGCGAGAGCGTGCCGTCCCGGTTCGGGCAGGAAGAGCCTGCGTCCAGGGGAATCTTGCGGACTCTTTTTTTGAACCGTGTGCGAATATACGCGGATAAGGCAAAATATGGGGTTTCCGGCACCTGTTCCCTCGGACAGTTTTTGAGGCTTTTGCTGTTCATTGCGGCGTTGGGCAATGAGGGATCATTCTTGCTTGATCAAGACAACTTTGTTAGTTTATTAATTTTGCACGTCTTTACAATTCCAATGCATCCTATCCTTAAGCGAGGCCCCATGTCGAGAATTTTGGATTTATTTTTGGCGCCCTTTTCCAGTGATCTGGCCATAGATTTGGGCACAGCCAACACCTGTGTTTATGTCAAGGGCAAGGGCATAGTCTTGCGCGAGCCCTCGGTGGTTGCCGTGAAAAGGGATGACCGCGGCCAGAACAAGGTCTTGGCCGTTGGGTCCGAGGCCAAGCGCATGCTGGGTCGCACACCCGGCAACATACAGGCCATCAGGCCCATGAAGGACGGCGTGATCGCTGATTTTGAGATCACCGAGGCCATGCTGCGGCACTTCATCTCGAAAATCCATAACCGCAGACACCTCGTAAGGCCGCGGATCATCGTTTGCGTGCCCACGGGCATCACGCAGGTGGAAAAACGGGCTGTGCGGGAGTCAGCGCAAAGCGCCGGAGCCAGGGAGGTGTATCTCATCGAAGAACCCATGGCCGCAGCCATCGGCGCCAACCTGCCTGTTACCGAACCCACATCCAACATGGTCGTGGACATCGGCGGCGGAACCACGGAAGTGGCCGTGATCTCCCTTTCCGGCGTGGTCTACAGCAAATCGGTGCGCATGGGCGGAGACAAGATGGATGAAGCCATCATGCAGCACCTGAAGCGCAAATACAACATGCTCATCGGAGAGAGCTCGGCGGAATTGATTAAAATGCAGCTCGGCTCGGCCTCTCCTCTGGAGCCGGAAGAGGAGATGGAAGTCAAGGGACGGGATCTGGTCACTGGAATCCCCCAAAACCTTCTGATCACCTCGGAAGAAGTGCGCAAGGCCCTGGCGGATCAGGTTGACGTGATCGTCCAGGCCGTGCGCATCGCCCTGGAGCAGACCCCGCCCGAGCTGGCGGCGGACATTGTGGACCGGGGCATAGTCCTCACGGGAGGAGGCGCTCTTTTGCGGGGCCTGGATCAATTGCTGCGAGAGGAAACCTCCCTGCCCATCACTGTCGTGGATGACCCGCTTTCCGCCGTGGTGTTGGGTTCAGGCAAGGCCCTGGACAATCTGGATATCCTGAGGGAGGTTACCGTCGATTATTAGCCTTTTTCCCCGTCGTTCCAAGCAGATTGTTGTTCTTCTCCTGTTGACGATTGCTTTGCTCCTGGGGGTGTATACCTGGAACTGGCGAACCGGGGTTCTGGACGCCATCGCCGAAAGGTCAGGCATGGACATGGTGTCCTGGGCAGGTTGGCCCTTGCATTGGAGCAGGGAAAAGGTCCAATCGGCTTGGAGCAGATATTTTTATCTGGTGGGACTGCGCCAGGAAAATGACCGGCTGCGGTCCAAGGTTACGGAACTTTTCCTGCAGCTGTCCAGGCTGCACGAAGAAGCAGCCGAAGCCTCCCGCCTGCGGGCACTGTATTCCTTTCATCCCGTGGAACCTTGGGATTTCGAGGGCGGCAGGGTTGTTTCCTACAGGTTCGGGCCCCATGCCGCGGTGGAGTCCATTCTTGTGGACAAAGGAACGACCTCGGGCGTGACCACGAATACGCCCGTGATCACTCCGGAGGGGGTCGTTGGACGCGTGCTGCGCAAATCCACCAGATTGTCCCAGGTTTTGCTGATTACCGACCCCAACAGCAAAGTTGCGGTTATGAGCCGGGAGAACCGCACCCAGGGCATTCTTGTCGGCCAGGGGCCGTCCGCTTTCCTGCAAATGCAGTATGTTCCCCTGAACGATGTTTTAGAGGAAGGCGAAGTGCTGATTACATCAGGCATGGACGGAGTGTTTCCCAAGGGACTTCCGGTTGCCCGGATCCAGACGATTGTTCGTTCCAGTGTTTCCCTCTTTCAAACGGTTCAGGCCGTCGCTTTGGCGGATTTGCGAAATCTGGAAGAGGTTTTGATGATTACAAATTATGCGCAACCAGATGTCGAATAACCCTTGATCTCTTTCAAGAATATTCTTGCGCGGCTTTTTTGGCCGCTTTTCCTGGTCATTGCCGTTTGGCTGCAGCTTTTGTTTCCTGGGGTGGACTTTTTCGCGGCCGGGATCATGCTTTGCCTGCAAAGGGAAGGGGCCGGAAAGGTCGTGCTGTTGACCCTGGTTTGTGTTCTTATCCAGGAAGGCTCCGGCTTTTTTGCTTTTGGCGCGAGCATTCTACGCTATGGTTCCCTGATCGGATTGTTTTTGCTCGGCAGGAAATTTTTTGAGGCCGGCAGCCCCGCTTTCATCCTCCTTCTTGGAATGATGTTTTCCGGGATCCATTTTTTCAGTATGAAAACCATGGCCGGACTCCAGGATCTCGTCGTTGTGGACCATCGTCTCCTTATGGAGAGCGTGCTGCTTTTTTTTGTTTTTTTGTCCGAGTGGCTTGTGCTTACGAAAATCTACCGGTTGTCTCTCGCCCATGTTTCGAGGTCTTGAATCGGATACGCAGCAACCTCCCAAGGGGGGATTGCTGCTGTTGCAGCTCTTGGTTCTCGGACTTTTTCTCATTTTCGTGCTCCGGCTTTGGTATCTTCAAATTCACAAAGGCCAGGAATTCGCGGACAAGGCCGAGAACAACCGCATTCGTCTCCATCAAGTCCATGCCCCCAGAGGATTGATCCGGGACCGTCACGGGGTCTTGCTGGCAGTGAATGAACCGGCGTATGCCCTGGCCATTGTTCGCGAAGATTCCAAAGACATCCCCAATGCTCTGCTGCACGTCAGTCAATGGCTCAACCTGGACCTGAGTCAGCTCCATGAAACCTTTGATAAGGGTCGTGCCAGGATCAAGCGATTCGAACCCCAGATTTTGATTCCATCCCTCACATTCGCGCAATTGGCCGTGATCGAAGCCAATACCCTTTCCTGGCCTGAATTGAAAATCGTGACCAAACCGAGACGGTCCTATCCCCAGGGTCCTTTGTTGGCTCATGTCATCGGATATGTGGCTGAAGCCAATGAAGACGAAATGAACAACGATCCTGAACTGAGTCTGGGTGACAGTGTCGGCAAAAAGGGCATTGAATACACCATGGAAAAAAGACTGCGCGGGAAAAAGGGCCTGCGCCAGGTGGATGTGGATGCCGCGGGCAGGCAATTGGGCGCAAACATGTTGATTCCGCCTCAAGTCGGAAGTGATGTCCGGTTGAGCATCGATCTTGAGCTGCAAGGGTTCATCGACGAGCAGATGAAGGAACACGTGGGGTCGGTGATCGTACTGGAAACGGATACAGGACAGGTGTTGGCCTTGGTCAGCAAGCCTTCCTTTGACAATAATCTTTTCGTGTCCGGCTTAAGCCATTCCGACTGGGCGATTATGCGCGACGACCCGGCGCATCCCCTGCAAAACCGGGCCATTCAGAGCGCATATCCGCCCGGCTCGGTATTCAAGCTGGTGGTCGCGGGCTGTGCATTGACCGAAAGGGTCGCGACTCCAGGCGATCGTGTTTTTTGCCCCGGCGGGTTTCAGCTGGGCAACAGGCTTTTTCGTTGCTGGGAGCGGCGTGGACATGGCGTGGTGGATATGAACAGGGGGCTGGTGGAATCCTGCGATACGTTTTTTTATACGATGGGCGACAAGCTTGGGGTGGACAGAATGTACCCATGCGCCGTGCAGAGCGGTTTTGGGAGGCCGACCGGCATTGATCTGCCCCACGAATCACCCGGCCTGGTTCCCAGCCGGGAATGGAAGAAGCAACGTTTCAATGACAACTGGTACAGGGGGGAAAACCTGAACATGGCCATTGGCCAGGGATTCATGCTCACCACTCCGCTTCAGGTGGCCAGATACAACGCTGCGCTGGTCAATGGAGGACGACTGCTCAAGCCCCAACTGCTGGCAGATGCCGAGCCCGATGAACAGGCCCGACTTCCGTTGAGCGACAGCCACCGGGATTTTCTTGTCCAGACCATGGTCGATACCGTTGAAGGAAGCCGGGGAACCGGCCGCCGGATAGCCCTCAAGGGCATTCGCCTGGGGGCGAAAACCGGGACCGCCCAGGTGGTCAAACTCATGGCGGAATATGATAAAAAGGCCCTGAAAGATATCCCCTACCAATTTCGCGATCACGCCTGGATGACCTCTTTTGGTGAAAAAAACGGCCGACGCTACAGCGTCGTGGCCATGATCGAACATGGGGGGGGCGGCGGCGCCGCGGCCGGTCCCATCATCAAGGCCGTTTACGAACATCTTTTCGCGGAAGAGCTGCAATGACGCCCATTGATCGTCGCCTGGTCACGCATTTCAACTGGTCTTTGGCCGGGCTGGCCTTTGTCTTGTTTGCCTTTGGCGTAGCCAATCTCTATTCGGCCAGTGGGTTTCGGATGGAGGAAGGCTTGACCTTGACCTCCTATTACCGCAAGCAACTTTATTGGGGAAGCATCGGCCTTGGAGGGATGATCGCCAGTCTGTTGTTCGACTATCGTCATCTGCGCACCCTGGCCTGGCCATTTTTTGTCGCGACCCTGTCGGCCCTGCTGATCACCTTGTTCTGGGGCAAGACAATCATGGGCGCCAAGCGGTGGATGGACCTCGGCCTTTTCCATTTTCAGGCCAGTGAATTTGCGAAAATATCCCTGCTGATATTGATGGCCAAGCTGCTTTCCATGGAACATGAAAAGCTGGGATGGAAAAAATTGTTCTCTTTTGGCGGGATCGGGATTTTCCCGGTGGTGCTGATAATGAAGCAGCCGGATCTGGGATCGGCATTGAGCCTGTTGCTGCTCATGGGAGGCATGATTATTTTTCGCGGTGTGAAGGGGCCTGTGTTGAAGGGTCTGACCGTGGCCGTTCCGGCTTTGCTTCCCTTGGGCTGGTTCCTGCTGCATGATTATCAACGCCAGCGAATCATGGGCTTTCTCAACCCTGGCGGCGATCCCTTTGGTGCCGGATATCATATTATCCAGTCCCAGATCGCCGTGGGATCGGGACAGCTGTGGGGTCGGGGATTCCTGGAAGGGACGCAGAGTCAATTGCGCTTTTTGCCGGAAAAGCATACTGATTTTGCTTTGGCAGTTTTTGGGGAGGAATGGGGATTTGTCGGGTGCGTGCTGCTTTTGTTTCTGTTTTCCGCCTTTTTGTTGAGTATTGTCAGGACCACGGCCGAGGCCAAGGACGGATTCGGGAGTTTTCTCGCGGCGGGGATTTTCTTTTATTTCTTTTGGCAAATCTTCATCAACATGGGAATGGTCTTGGGACTGATGCCGGTTGTGGGCATTCCGCTTCCATTCATCAGCTATGGCGGGACGTCCACGGTGGTGAATTTCTGCCTTACCGGCCTGGCCTTGAACGTCTCCATGCGTCGATTTTTTTTCAAGAAATCATAAAATGTAAACGTGATGTGTGCTTTTTTTTCAAAAACCACAAAAGGGAATTTCGCCATGGCCAAGGATGAAATCAATGCTTTTCTTGGGGTTGGCACTTCGTATGAAGGCAAGCTCAAATTCCAAGGCTCCGTGCGCATTGACGGAGAATTTTATGGTCAAATCGACGCCGACGGGACGTTGATTGTTGGCCAGGAAGCCAGAATAGAAGGTCAAGTCGCGGTTGCCAGCCTGATCCTCAGCGGACTTGTCCAGGGACAGGTGGTGGCTTCCACCAAAGTGGTCATGCATAAGACCGCAAGGCTGCAAGGCTCCGTATGTTCCCCCTGCATGGTCATGGAGGACGGCGCAGTGCTGGACGGGGAGGTGTTGATGACCAAAAAAGAAGAACTTTCTGCCCCACAGGAGTGTCGTTTTCTCGAGGAGTAGTTTTTTTAACCAAGAAAATATGAAAATGTTTTGACAGAGGGGTTAAAATTCGGTACATCGCAACTGGCTTGCACTAAAATTCACATATTCCTTCCGGAGGACAGACGTATGATTGATCTCAATATCTCAGCGCTCATCCAGATCATTAATTTTTTTATCGTCCTGGCGGTCCTCAACGCGATTCTCTATCGCCCCATTCGTGCGGTCATCCGCAAACGCGGCCAGCGCATGGAAGCGCAGCTTGTCGACATTGAAAATTTTACGGCCCAGGCCGAGCAGAAAATGGCTTCCTACAATAGCGCATTGTCCGTGGCCCAGCAAAAGGGCGCTGAAATTCGTGCGCAACTGAAAGCCGAAGGCTATCAGGAAGAGGCTGCAATGCTGGAAGATATGAACAAGCAGGCATCCCAGGAATTGAAGAGTGCCCGCGAGGATGCAGCGTCCCAGGTTCGCTCCAGCTTGGACTCCTTGAAGGGAAAGGTTGACGGATACGCGCAAAAAGTGACTGAAAAAGTGGTCGGTTGGGCCATGTAATCAGAAAATCGTCGCAAGGAGGGTTTGGAATTGAAACGAATGACAGTTTGCTGGATGACGGTGCTCCTGGTGCTCGCCGCGACCGGCTTGGCTTTTGCCGCTTCCGAGGGCGGCGACATGGCCAAGTGGAAAGACTTTATGTGGCGGGTGATCAACTTTGCCATTTTTGTCGGAATCCTCTACCTGGCGGCGGGGAAACGCATTGGCCAGATTTTGACCTCGCGCAGGGAGAAAATCCGTGAAGATCTCCTGGATCTGGATCATCGCCGTGAGGAAGCGGATAAAAAGCTTCGTCAGGTGGAGGCCCAGATCAAGGATCTTGACGCGCAACGCGAAAAGATTCTGGTTGATTTTCAGGCCCAGGGCGAGGCCTTGAAAAAGGGAATTATCTCCCAAGCCCATGAAAAGGCCGAACAGATCAAGGCCCAGGCACAGAACGCCGCAGCCCAGGAATATAAGCTGGCCACGGAAAAGTTGCGCGAAGAGCTCTCGGAGATGGTTATTGAAGCCGCTGAAAAGATGATCCAAGGTCAATTGACCAAGGAAGGCCATGAGAAAATGATTCAACAATCCTTAACAAGGGTGGTGCTGAATTGATTGGGAACATCGTAGCGCGCAGATACGCCCGGGCGCTCTTTTCTCTGGGAAAGGAAAAGGGGGATGCCGAGCTCGTCGCCTACGGCGAGAACCTCTCCGGGTTGGTTGAGGCCTTGAACGAGTCGCCACAACTGGACCGCATTTTTCGAAATCCCGTGTTCAAGGTGGAAGAAAAAAAGGCGGTGGTTGATGCGATTCTTTCAAAAATCAAGCCCCAGCAGATGATCGTCAATTTTTGCCATCTTCTGGCGGACAACAACAGATTGGGTTTTTTGGCGGACATTCAGGCCAATTTTGCGGAACTTCTGGACGAGCACCAGGGGGTCGCACGCGGCAGGATGATTACAGCCGTTGCATTGGATAAGGATCTCCAAGACAACCTGAAGCATTCACTGGAGGAAAAAATCAACCAACGGTTGATTTTGGAGTACGCGGTTGATCCGAACATACTGGGTGGATTGGTGTTGAAAGTGGGGGACAGGGTATTGGATGCCAGCCTTCGGGCGCAACTGGTCGCGATGAAAGAAACCATCAAGAGGGGTGAGTAACGGCCATGCAAATCAAAGCAGATGAAATCAGCAAAATTATTGAGAGCCAGATTCAGAACTATGAGCAACGCGTGGAGATGAGCGAAACCGGCGTCGTTCTCTCCGTGGGCGACGGCATTGCCCGCGTCTACGGCGTGGAAAACGCCATGGCCATGGAGCTGCTGGAATTTCCCGGCAACGTCTACGGCATGGTTTTGAACCTGGAAGAGGACAACGTGGGCGTGGCCCTGTTGGGCGAGGACATCCACATCAAGGAAGGCGATACTGTCAAGCGTACCGGCCGCATTTTCGAGGTGCCCGTGGGCGAGGCCGTGGCCGGGCGTGTCATCGATCCCTTGGGACAGCCCCTGGACGGCCTGGGCCCCATTGATGCCAAGGAGCACCGCAAGGTCGAGATCAAGGCCCCCGGCATTGTCGCCCGGAAATCCGTCCACCAGCCCATGTACACTGGCTTGAAGGCCGTGGACGCCATGACCCCCATCGGGCGCGGGCAGCGCGAACTGGTCATCGGCGACCGGCAGATCGGTAAGACCGCCCTGTGCCTGGATGCCATCCTGGCCCAGAAGGAGAGCGACATTTATTGCTTTTACGTGGCCATCGGACAGAAGAAGTCCACGGTGGCGCTGGTGGTGGATCTGTTGCGCCGCCACGGGGCCATGGAATACACCACGGTCATCTCGGCCACGGCTTCCGAACCGGCCTCTCTGCAGTACATCGCGGCCTACGCCGGGTGCACCATGGCTGAATTTTACCGGGATACCGGGAAGCATTCCCTGATTATCTACGATGATCTTTCCAAGCAGGCCGTGGCCTACCGCCAGATGTCCCTGCTTCTGCGCCGGCCCCCGGGACGCGAGGCGTTTCCCGGCGATATTTTCTACAATCACTCCCGCCTGCTGGAGCGCTCCGCCAAGCTGAACGACAGCCTGGGCGGGGGGTCCTTGACCGCGCTGCCGATTATTGAAACCCAGGCCGGTGACGTGTCCGCGTACATCCCGACCAACGTCATCTCCATCACCGACGGCCAGGTCTACCTTGAGCCGAGCTTGTTCTACGCCGGCGTTCGACCGGCCATCAACGTCGGTCTGTCCGTTTCCCGCGTGGGCGGCGCAGCACAGATCAAGGCCATGAAGCAGGTGGCCGGCACCTTGCGTCTGGATCTGGCCCAGTATCGCGAACTGGCGGCCTTCGCCTCGTTCGGATCGGACCTGGACAAGGCCACTCAGCAGCGCTTGAACCGCGGCATGCGCCTGGTGGAACTGCTCAAACAGCCCCAATATCAACCCATGAATGCGCCTGAGCAGGTCGTGTCTCTGTTTGCCGGGACCAGAGGGCTGATGGATGACTTGCCTGTCGCCGCGGTGTCCAAGTTCGAGAACGAAATGCTGGAGTACATGAGGAATCAGCGTCCCGAGATCCTGGAAGAGATCAAGACCAAGCAGGCTTTGGATGCGGAACTTGAGGCTAAACTGCGCGAGGCCATCGAAGCGGTGAAGAAGACCTTCCAGGCTGCATAACCTGTTGAGGAGAGAACAATGGCTTCTTTGAAGGATATTCAACGCAAGATCGGCGGGGTCAAGAAGACCAAGCAGATCACCAAAGCCATGAACATGGTGGCGTCGGCCAAGCTGCGCAAGGCCCAGCAAAGGATCGAGCGTTTCCGGCCCTACGCCGACAAGTTCTACGAAGTGCTCACGGATTTGAGCAGCCGCACCGATGCCTCGGTTCATCCCTTGCTGGAAATGCGCGAGGAAATCAAGAAAGTGGTCATCCTGGTGGTTACAGCGGACAGGGGTCTGTGCGGCAGCTTCAACGTCAACCTGACCAACAAGGCCCGCAGGCTGGCCGAGGAAAAACAAGCGGCGGGCAAGAGCGTGGAGATCGTCTGTGTCGGCAAGAAAGGCCGCGACGTGATGCGCAAGCAGCCATGGCCGGTTATTTCCGACTACGTCAACGTGATGAATACGTTTGATTTCACCCTGGGCGTTGAACTGGGCACGAAGTTGATGAACGACTATCTCAACCATGAGATGGACGAAGTGATCATTGTTTTTGGCGAGTTCAAAAGTGTTGCCAAGCAGGAAGTAACCTCCCTGCGCGTCCTGCCCATTGCTCCTGAAACCATGGAGGACGAGGCAACCTCGGCAGCACCGAGTGAATACATCTACGAGCCTTCGGTGGAAGGTCTCCTGGCAGAACTGCTGCCCAGGTTTGTGAACGTCCAGATTTATCGCGGACTCCTGGATACCAATGCCAGCGAGCATGCATCACGGATGCGGGCCATGGATAACGCGACGAAAAACTGCGACGACTTGGCAACATCCTTGACGTTGGTCTATAACAAGGCCAGGCAAAGCGCCATTACCACCGAACTGATGGATATTGTCGGCGGCGCTGAAGCACTGAAATCAGCCTAAAGAGGGGGCGAAATACATGAGTGAACTTATGGAAGGAAAGGTGGCGCAAGTCATTGGGCCCGTCGTGGACGTGGCCTTTCCGGAAGGAAATCTGCCGAACATCTTCAATGCGTTGCACATTCATAATGCCAACAATGTGGACGCGCCTGATCTGGTGGTGGAAGTGGCCCAGCATCTGGGCAACAACCTGGTCCGGTGCATCGCCATGGACGCCACGGACGGACTGGTCCGCGGCACCACAGTCAAAAACACCGGCGATTCGATCTTGATTCCGGTGGGCAAACCGGCCCTGGGTCGGATTCTGAATGTTGTCGGGCGTCCCGTGGATGAGTTGGGCGATGTCGATTCTTCCAAGATGATGCCTATTCACCGCAGCGCTCCCAGTTTTACCGAGCAGAGCACCACGGTGGAACTGCTGGAAACCGGGGTGAAGGTCATTGATCTGCTGATTCCCTTTCCCAAGGGCGGCAAGATCGGCATGTTCGGAGGCGCCGGTGTGGGCAAGACCGTTATCTTGATGGAGATGATCAACAACATCGCCAAACAGCACGGCGGCATTTCCGTGTTTGCCGGAGTCGGCGAGCGGACCCGTGAAGGCAACGACCTGTACCAGGAAATGAAAGAGGCCGGCGTTTTGGAAAAGGCGGCCCTGATTTACGGCCAGATGAACGAGCCTCCAGGAGCCCGCGCCCGCGTGGCCCTGACTGCCCTGGCCTCCGCTGAATACTTTCGCGACGAGGAAGGGCAGGATGTGCTCCTGTTTATTGATAACATTTTCCGCTTCACCCAGGCCGGCTCCGAGGTTTCGGCCCTGCTCGGGCGCATGCCTTCGGCCGTGGGCTACCAGCCGACCTTGGGCACCGACCTGGGCGAGCTGCAGGAGCGGATCACCTCCACCAACAAGGGCTCCATCACCTCGGTCCAGGCGGTTTACGTTCCTGCGGACGACTTGACCGACCCTGCCCCGGCCACTACCTTTGCCCACTTGAACGGAACCATCGTTTTGTCCCGGCAGATCGCTGAACTGGGCATCTATCCGGCTGTGGATCCTCTGGATTCCACGTCCAGTATTTTGGATCCCAATGTGCTTGGGCAGGAGCACTACAACGTCGCTCGACAGTTGCAGATGATTCTTCAGAAATATAAGGATCTGCAGGATATTATCGCCATTCTGGGGATGGACGAGCTTTCCGACGAGGACAAGTTGACAGTTGCTCGCGCCCGGAAAATCCAGCGCTTCCTCTCGCAGCCTTTCTTCGTTGCGGCACAGTTTACCGGCAAGGAAGGCCGTTATGTCAAGGTAGAGGATACCGTGCGCGGCTTCAAGGAAATCATTGAGGGCAAGCACGACGCCATTCCCGAGCAGGCCTTCTACATGGTCGGCACAATTGAGGAAGCCATTGAAAACGCAAAAAACCTCTAAAGCTTGAAGGCGGCAGATTATGGCCAAGACCATACATTTGGAAATCGTCACTCCTGAGCGGAAACTTTTGGGCGAAGACGTGGAATTCATCGGCGCGCCCGGATTCCACGGGGAGTTCGGCGTGCTCCCGGATCATGCTTCCTTTTTGTCGGCGCTCGGTATCGGCAGCCTGCATTACAACAAGGG
>DSBL01000114.1 GCA_011049455.1 Desulfonatronum sp.
AAATTTGAATAAGGTTTTCATGGCTGGCCCTCCTTTGTTTGCAGCATAGACTGCGTTGAACACTTGAGCATGACATTACTCATAGCTCGTCAGGTGGGCCAGCCTTCTCATCCTACCTTGAGCCCCAATTCGCTTTGGTTGCGTTCCAGTCTTTTGGTGATAGGTCTTTTCGGAGGGTTGTATTTCCCCTCTGGCTTTGCCGTGCTTACCTCCCTGGTTCCTCCGAGCAATTGGGGCAAAGCCATCGCCATTCATGAGCTTGCGCCGAACATCAGTTTTGTGGCTGCGCCCCTGATTGCCGAACTGATGATCAGCGTCGGGTTGAATTGGCGCATGGCCTTGGCCGGAGTGGCTGGGCTTGCTCTGGTGGCCATCTTTTTTTTCTTGCGATTTTGTTCATGCGGGCGGGAAAAGAGCCTTGCGCCACAACCCAAACTTTACCTAAAGACTCTCGGCCGAAAGGAGTTTTGGGTTTTGGCGGTTTTTTTTGCTCTGGCCATCGGAGCCACCCAGGGTGTCTATTCCCAGACACCGTTGTATCTTGTCAGTTCCAAAGGCATGGAGCCTGACTGGGTCAATTATCTGCTTGCGGCTTCCCGCATTTCGGGCATTTTTTTGGTTTTTTGGGCGGGAATGATTGTGGATCGACTCGGTCCGGTGCGCGCCTTGCGCATTTTTGTCGCGCTGACCGGTTTGGCGACCCTTTCCTATGGATGGCTTCCGGGGGGATGGGTCATCCTCGCAGTTCTGGTTCAACCAACCATGGGAGGCTGTTTCTTCCCGGCGGGCTTTGCTGTATTGTCCAGTGTTTTTCCGGCAAAAAGCCGCCCCATGGCCATTTCCCTGATCGTTCCCCTGGCCGTCTTGACCGGTGGAGGAGCCATCCCGGCCGGCCTTGGCCTGTTCGGGGATCAAGGGCTTTTCTCACTGGGGTTCATGATCCTGGGCGTCATTATTTTCATGAGCACGTTTTTGACCGCAGTGTTTGCCTTATCCGGAGACAGCAGGTCGGCCTGAGCCCAACTTTTTTCACCAGCCGCATGGGGACGCATTTTTTTAATTTTTGAAGCAATTGGTTCTGTCTATTGATCCTTGACACGACTTGTTGCAGGACATATTTTTTATTGTTTTGATCACTTTTTGGGAAGGAGTGGAAACCATGGCATATGACATTCGTCTTGTGAAACTGATTACCGGCGATCTGGCACTGGGCAAATGGGATGAAGGGGAGCGTAAGATCAAGGATATTGCAGTGATTCAGACTCTTCCGACGCAAAGCGGCGGGGTGCAGATGATGTTGCTGCCCTTTGGGTATCCTTTTGAGAATGAGATTACCGGGGAAATTTCCCTGGATCACGTGATCTACGTCTACAAGGCATTTCCGGAGGAACTCAAAACAAAATACATGGAAGCCGCAAGCAATCTTACCTTGTCCACGCCGGAGGACCTGCGTCGCTTGCAGAACATGGCGGGTGCCGCTGGCAAGGCCGCTGGCCCGGGAATTTCCTTGATCAAAAAATAGGGTTGCGTCCATTGGAGACAGCGCAGGGGCGGCGGGGAACTACTCACCGCCGCCTTTTGTTTTTTGATAAGGTTATGGAAAAGTTCTGCATTGTTGTTTAATTCGTTTTGCCACTGCCGTTATTTTTTCTCGATGTCGGCATGGCGAACGGCGACAGGAGTTGGGAGTCTTGCACTTTTGTAAAATTTTGAACCGCTGAGTCCCCTCCCCCAATTCCGTCATGCATCATCTGCTCCCACTGCTGCCTCGACCCAGCCAATATCTGGGCACAGAGCCCAATTCCGTGCACAAGAATCCAGCCGAGGTGCTGGTGCGCGTGGGTTTGGCCTTTCCGGACCTTTACGAGGTGGGCATGTCCTACCTGGGGGGACGGATTCTTTACCACCAGGTCAACGCCCATCCACGGTTTTGGGCTGAGCGTGTTTTTGCCCCGCCGCGGGAGGCTTCTCAGGTGCTGCGGGACTCGGGCACGTTCTTGGGCACCCTGGAGTCCGGCACTCCGTTGCGCAAGTTGGATGTTGTGGCCTTCAGCCTGACCCACGAATTGTGCTATTCCAATGTGCTCTACATGCTCGATTTGGCAGGCATTGCCCGTCGTGCAGCCCTGCGCGACTGCGGCGATCCGCTGATCATCGGGGGAGGGGGCGTGGTTTTCAACGCCGAGCCTATGGCCCCATTTTTTGATGTCCTGGTGGCAGGGGATGGAGAAGAAGTTCTGCCGGAACTTTTGGAAGTGGCTGGAACATGCAAGAACGAAGGTCGCTCCAGGGAGGAGCTCCTGCGTGCCATCAGCCGGATCACCGGCTGTTACGTGCCGGCTTTTTTCGTTGCAGGATCAACCCAGTCCGTGCGGCCAGTTTTTGCGGATTATGCTTTGGTGGAAAAGCGGATTGTCACGGACTTGAATCAGGTTGCGTTTCCTTCTGAACAGGTGGTGCCCTTTGGGCCGGTGGTGCATGACCGTTTGAGCATTGAGATCGCCAGGGGATGCACCCGGGGGTGCCGGTTCTGCCAGGCCGGGATGATTTATCGCCCGGTGCGAGAACGCAGTCTGGACGCCCTGGAGGTCATTACCAGTCACGGCCTGGAACAAACCGGGTTTGACGAGCTTTCCTTTCTCTCCTTGAGTACAGGGGACTATTCATGCCTAGAGGAACTTTTTGCCGACAGTTTTCACTTGTGCCGACAGCGGCAGGTTTCAATCTCCCTGCCTTCGTTGCGTGTGGGATCGGTCAGCGGCCAGATCCTGGATCGCATTGCCACGATCCGGCGCACCGGGATCACCTTGGCACCTGAGGCTGGCAGCCAACGGCTACGGGACGTGATCAACAAGAACATCACTGAAGAAGCCCTGCTGAACCACACTTCCGAATTGTTCGACCGGGGCTGGTCCTCCGTGAAGCTCTACTTCATGATCGGCCTGCCCACGGAAACCGACGAAGACTTGCTAGCCATTGTGGATTTATGTCTCAAGGTGGCGGCCACAGCCGGGGCAAAGGCCAAGCGCCTGCAGATCACAGCGGCCATCTCGCCTTTTGTACCCAAGCCGCATACGCCTTTCCAGTGGGAGGGACAGATGTCCCTGGAAGAGACCGGCCATCGACTCAACCGACTGAAAGACTTGTTCAGGCCGCACAAACATTTGTCCATACGCTGGCACATGCCGGAGATGAGCTTCTTGGAGGGCGTTTTTTCCCGCGGCGACAGGGCTCTGGCCGAAGTGGTGGAGCGTGCCTGCGACAAGGGTGCGATGTTTTCGAGCTGGTCCGATTCCTTGGAGCTGCCCTTGTGGCTGGAGGCCTTTCGCGAGTGTGGGTTGGAACCGGAGCGATATTTGCGTCCCAGAGACCCGGATGGCCCCCTGCCCTGGGATCACATTTTCAGCGGTGTGCGCCGGGAGTTTTTGCTCCGGGAGCGGCGTCTGGCCTTAGCAATGCAGACCACGCCGGACTGTCGGAAGGGGCAATGCATGGGCTGCGGCGTATGTACAACCACCGGCGTGCCCACAGCCCTCAAGGAGCAGGCCTCACTGGACATCCGACCCAGGCTCAGCCAGTATCCAAAAAGGGATCATGAACGATCCAAAGCGTTGGATCCGGCCGATACTTCGGAGGACAACCTGGCGTTCAAGGCTGTGACCCTTCGCGTGGCCTATCGAAAACTCGGTCCTGCCGTATATTTCAGCCAGCTGGAACTAACCAAGCTGTTTGAGCGGGCCATGCGCCGGGCCGGAATGCCCATCAGTTTTTCCCAGGGCTTTCATCCCATGCCCAGGATGTCCTTTGGCCGGGCTCTGCCTGTGGGCGTGGGCAGCGTGCGTGAAGAAATGGTCGTGGTGCTGCGTCAGGTCTGGAACGCAGCCGAGGTGTTCCGTGCTCTCGGCGAGCAGACACCCCTTGGGTTGGAACTCCTTGACGTGGCCGCGGTTCCATCCGGATCCCGTGCAGCACAGCCAAGCTACGAAGAATATCTCCTGCAGTATTTCGTTACTGGTCAAAGAGCAACGCAGTGGCAGGAGAATTGGCGCTCATTTTGCGCCGCCAACATGGTTGATTTTCATAAGAAGACCAAACGCGGTGCACGGCAAATAAATATACGCGGGCTGTTCAGGGATATCCGGTTTTTGGGGCAACGCCGTTTGCGGCTTATTTTTGATTTCAGGGAGGAGTATCTGAACCCCTGGGCAGCAGTTCAAGCGGTCACGCCAGGCCTAAGTTTCGACCAGGCCCGGTTGACCAAGATCCGGAGTTTTGAGGAGACATGAAATGAGGAAAATCAGCATGTTTTTTCTCGCTGCATTCACCCTTTTGCCAGGAGCTTTATGCATGGTCATGGCTGATTTTGTTGCTGCCCGCGCGGCCCAGGTCACGGTCTTGCCCAACGGCTTGACCTTGCTTGTCCATGAGGACCGACGCTTTCCGCTGGTTTCCATTCGTTTGTTCGTTCGTGCCGGATCGGCGCACGAACTCCCTGAACAGGCTGGAATCAGCCACATGCTGGAGCATATGGTCTTCAAGGGAACGGCCACGCGAGGCCCGGGAGAGGTGGCTGCGGACATAGAGGGTGTTGGCGGGGAACTCAACGCGGCCACGGGGTTTGACGCCACCATGTACATCATGGACGTGCCCGACGAACATTGGATATTGGCCTTGGAGGTGCTCCAGGACATGATCTTTCAGGCAACCATTGATCCTGGGGAGCTGGAATCCGAGCGGCAAGTGATTCTCTCCGAGTTGGATCAGGGTCAGGACCAGCCCCAGCGCCGTTTATTCGAAGCCGTACAGAAAGCCCTATGGCCCGGGATTCCTTACGGTCGGCCAATCATTGGTTTTCGAGAAACAGTACAAAACATCAGCCGTGAAGACATTCTGGAGTACATCCACCGCAATTATCAGCCCAACGCCATGCTCCTGGTGGTCTGCGGCAATGTTCGTTACGAGGAAGTAGTGGATCAGATCCAACGGCTATTCGGTGATTTGGACAATCAGGAACTCATTGAACCGAAAGCGCCCCTGCACGTCATGCCGTCAGGCGGCGTTCCACAGCTCATCATAGAACAGGGACCGTGGCGCAAGGTTCACTTCGCCATGGCTCTGCCAATCCCCGGCTTGAGATCGATTCAAAGCGTCGGACTTGATGTGCTGGCTCAGATGTTGGGTGGGGACAAAACATCTCTGTTGTATCGGACGTTCAAACATGATCAGGGCATTGTGGATGCCATATCAGCCTCGGCCACATCCCTTGAGCGGGGAGGGATGCTCTCCATTCAGGCCCAATTAGATCCGGCGAATATGCCGCGCCTGTGGAGAGGCCTGATTGACGTTCTGGCGAACCTGAATGGGGACTCCTTTACTCCGGAAGCTTTGGAACGGGCCAAATTGAACTTGGAGGACAGTCTTTTTCAGGCCAAGGAAACCATTCCCGGTCTGGCGAATAAACTCGGGTACTTCCAGTTTCATGAACAGTCCCTGGCCGCTGAGCAACGCTACCTGTACGTGGTCAGACACATGAACAAGACGCAAATTGATGATTTGATTAAGGAGTATATTCGGCCGGACGGCTTGGTCGGGGCCGTGTACACACCTGAACCTGCAGTCTTGGACGGCGTCGAGATGACAGCTTGGCTGAATGAACACTGGCCACGGAGGGAGGTTTATGCGCAAGGTCTGCAGGCAGAAACAGCGGCGGCGACACAACAAGAGATCATCCGTCTTGCCCCGGACAGGACGCTGGTGCTCTTGCCGGATCCCTTCCTGCCTTACATTGCCTTGAACTTCACCTGGTCCGGAGGGGATCTCCTGCTCACCCCCGAAGAGCAAGGGTTGTCCGAATTGACGGCCCGGGTGTGGACAAAGGGAACAATCCGGAGAAGTTCCCTGGAAATCCAAGAGTTCCTGGCGGACAGGGCCGCGCGGGTGGCGGCGGGTGCGAAGTTGGAAAAGTTTTCCTTGAGTGCGCATTTCCCCGCCCGCTTCGAGCAGGACATGCTGTCTTTTCTCCTGGAGATGATCGAGGAGCCCTCCTGGGCGCTTGAGGAATTGGCGCGGGGCAAGCAGGAACAGATTTCATCCATCGTCCGATCGGAGGATCATCCTGTAGGATTGGCCTTCCGGCGCATTTTCCCTTTCTTGTTTCCCGATCACCCGTACGGATATCAACGCGCTGGCGATCCCGAGATCATAGAGACGTATTCCAGGGAGCAGGTGTTCGCATTTTGGAAGCGGCAAAAGGACATGCCCTGGGTGCTTTCGGTTTGCGGCGACTTTAACCGGCAGGAGATCATTGACTTGGCCCAACGCATCGCGGCCAGTGACGCCAGTCCTGCGATCGTTCTTCCGGTCCCGGTCTGGAATCAGGACAGGGAAGAGATCCTACGCTTGGTGGATCGCAATCAGGCCCACATGTTAATGGTCTTTCCCGTTCCGGGACTGGATCATAAAGATACTGCCGGGTTGCGAGTGCTGCGGGAGGTTCTGGCCGGACAGTCAGGCGTGCTTTTCCAGGACCTGCGGGATGCCCAGGGGTTGGCCTATGCCGTATCCGCTTTTTTGTGGCAGGACTCCCTGGCGGGTTTTTTGGCCTTTTACATTGCCACATCACCGGATCTTGTGGACCAGGCTTTGGATGGGTTTCAGGCCGCGACGTTGCGGCTGAGTAAAGATCCTTTGTCCGAGACCGAGCTCAACCGGGCCCAAAACCTGCTTTGGGGGGACTATCATCGGGAGCGTCAGCCTCTCATGGCTCGGGCTCAAGAAGCCTCGGACGCTGTGTCCAGCGGTCTGGACATGGATCACGAACTGCATCTTTTGGAACAGGCCCGTCATATCACGACGGAAGATCTTTCGGTTTTGGTCAGAACCTACCTGCAACGGGAAGAGGCATACGTGCTCAAGGTCTTGCCGTAGTGGGAATGATGGGAGAGAGAAAAAAAAGTGATGGCCTTGGACCATGGACTGTGTTATTCAATAATCATAACTGTAGAGCTGAAATAAATCATCAGCACGGTGTTCTCGGCAGGGAATTTGTTTATTTTTTAAGATATTTCAAATAGTTTTCGCATGTCCTCTTTCATCGAGGCGTCCGATGCGTATTGATCAGTGCCGGGAAAAATATCAGGACAGCCTGCAAGATATTTTGAGTATTTTCAGCAGATTGCGTGAATTGCGCGGAATGGACGCCATCCTGGATCGCATACTGCTGGAAGCCCGCAAGCTCTGCCGTGCTGAGGCCGGTTCCATCTTTCTCGTCAAGGGCGATCATCTGGTTTTCAGTATTGTCCACAATGATTCTCTGTTCGACGCACAAGGCATTGACAAGCATATCTACCATAAATCAACTCTGCCCGTGGACGATTATTCCATTGCCGGCTACACCGCCAATCGTGGCAAAACACTTGTTATCGACGATGTCTACACCATTGATCCATCTTATCCATTTTGCTTTAATCCCGCGTTTGACAAGCTAACCGGGTACCTTACCAAGTCCATTCTTTCTTTGCCCTTGATCAACTTCCAGGGTCATGTCTGCGCCGTGCTCCAACTGATCAACGCTCTTGACGAACACGGCAGTTCAAAACCCTTTTCCCCCGGATGCGTTTCCATGGTCAGCCTGCTGAGCAATCACGCCGCGGCATGCATTGAGACGGGCATGACCAACAATGAGTTGATACTGCGCAGCATACGGATGTCCGAATTGCGAGATCCGGCGGAAACGGGTCCGCACGTCGAGAGGGTTGGAGCCTATTCCGCTGAAATTTATCATCGGATCGCTCAAGGCAGCGGTCTGGAGGCCTCGGAAATCAAGCGCAGGAAGGATTTGATTCGTTTGGCCGCAATGCTTCACGATGTCGGCAAAGTGGGGATTTCGGACGCCATTTTGAAGAAACCCGGCAGACTGACGTCTGCGGAGTATGTGATCATGAAGCGCCACACGCTTTATGGCGGACATCTTTTTCGCAATGCAACATCCGAACTGGACATCCTGGCCGGCACCATAGCCTTGAACCATCATCAGCGTTTTGACGGCAACGGATATCCGGGTCGCATCTCCGATGTTGGGAGTCTCGATGCTCAGACGGTCGGGGTGTTGAAAGGGGAAGACATCCCCTTGTCTGCCAGAATCGTCGCTTTGGCCGATGTTTTCGACGCCCTGACCTCCAAGAGGGCCTATAAGGAGCCGTGGCCCCTGGACAGGGCCGTTGAATTCCTCCGCTGCGAGTCCGGCAAGCAGTTTGATCCCATTGTGGTCGACGCCTTTTTATCCATCCTGGACGTTATCGGGGCTATTCAAGCAAAATATCAGGAGACCTCGACCTGATTCATTGGCTTTACCAAAGCGCAACCATTCGGGAAATATTTGAAACAGTACCGGGAAGTGGTTGGGTGCCATGTTTTAGCCCTGTTCCTGTCTGAATCCGGGTTCATGGGTAGTTTTCTCTTTGATTGGCATCATTTGTTGCTGAGCAGTTCCCGCTGTCTTCGAACCACTGCGACCTTACGATGAAACAGGGAGGTTGGAACATGCCAAATCGCCAAACTCAGGCAGGGCGACGTGGTCGGCGAGATGGCTGTGCTCACGGGCGAACCGCGCGCGGCCAATGTTGACGCGAAAACCGACATGGTCCTCTGGAAACTCGCAGGCAGGCAGTTTGACGCTCTTGCTGAATCCCACCCGGACTTGAGGCTGTTCTTGACGGGGATCATGTCCAACCGTTTTGACAGCAGCGTTTTCGTCGGGGATCGGACCATCGGCAAGTATTTGCTCAGCAAAAAGATCGGCAGGGGCGGCTGGAGAATCGTCTATCGGGGCCTGCACAGGCTGCTGAAAAAGCCTGTTGCCATCAAGATGATGAAGCATGACATGGCCACGGAACAGGTCACCAGGGACCATCGATTTCTCCAGGATTTGATTGACGCCGGGGAGATGACTCCGGAAGAAGCATTGGAGCATCCCTTGCGTAGCCGTCTTGATCAATGCGTTGGCACACCCGCTGTTCAGCCGGGGATTGTGGGAGTTTTTTCCTTGAGCAAGGAGACGTTCTGCTCGTGACCACCGACAGCCTTCACGATTATGTCCATCTCGAACGGATGATCGTCGTGCTGGATTCTTCCAAAAGTTTGCCGGTAAACGTGGACCTCCTTGTCAATGAGGCCATCAACTCCGGGAGCGAAGACAATATTTACGTTGTCCTGGGCAAAATGGATCAGGTTTAACAGACATGCCCGCCAGGTCATCAATTCCCACGACAGGCTGCCGCCGTTGCGGAACCTGTTGCAGCAAGGGGGGGCCGGCTTTGCATTTCGAGGACTTGCCGCTCGTGCAAAGCGGGGTCCTGTCCACAAGGGACCTCTGCACCTACAGGGTCGGGGAGCCGATGCACGACCAGATACGCGGAGAGGTGAGGCTTCTGCAAAAGGAATGTCTGAAGATTCGACCAATCGTCGGAGAAAGCGCCTGCATTTTCTATGAGCCGAGAAAGTCGTCCTGCAGGCTGTATGTGCACAGGGCCCTGGAATGTCGAGCCCTGAAGTGCTGGGACACTGCAGAGCTGGAAAATGCCTTGCGGCAACCGCGGCTGAGCAGAAGGGACTTGATTGAGGAACAATGCGCCCTGGACGAGCTGATCCTTGAACACGAAGCGCGGTGCGGTTGTCCGAGACTGCTGGAATGGCTGGACCTAGGCACTGCCCAAGCCCGGATGGCGCTACAGGAGGCCCGATCTTTCGATTCGGCCCTGCGCGCCGTGCTCGTGGAGCGCGATCTCCTTGATCCGGAAGAGCTGGACTTTCTGCTGGGGCGGCCTCTGGATGTGGTGATTCAGGGACTGTTGCGCTGGCGAAAGCTTTGTTCGACCGGCTCGAGGTGATGTTGACGGCCGTCAGTGGGTGCGCGGCTGGAATTCCTCTTTGAACAGCCGCCGGGAGAGGGGCGTCAATTCGCCTGTTTGGACGCAAAAGATGTCCTCCCGGACACTGGCGTTGAGCGCCCGACAGAGCACATCGTCCATGTGATCAACGGTGATGATTTCCAGGTCCTTCAGGATGCTGGCGGGAACTTCCTTGAGATCCTTGGCATTTTCTGCGGGAATGATCACCCTGGAGATGAGACCACGATGGGCAGCCAGCAATTTTTCCCGTACTCCGCCGATGGGCAAAACCCGGCCGCGCAACGTGATTTCACCGGTCATGGCCAGGTCGTTGCATACCGGCATGTTCAAGATAGCCGAAGTCAGGCTGGTTGCCAGGGTGATGCCCGCTGATGGACCATCTTTTGGCGTGGCGCCTTCTGGAACGTGGATGTGGATGTCGATTTCCTTGTAAAAGTCCGATTTCAGGCCGAACAGTTCGGATCGGGAACGGACATAACTGAATGCGGCCTTGGCTGATTCCTGCATCACGTCGCCGAGCTTGCCCGTGATTTCCACCTTGCCCGTGCCGGGCATGAGGGAGACTTCCACCAGAAGCAGTTCGCCGCCCATTTCCGTCCAGGCCAGGCCGGTGGCTACTCCGGGCAAAGGGTTCTCCTCGCGTTCTCCGTAACGGTATTTTGTTGCGCCCAAATAGTATGCCACCCCGGTCTTATGCACGGCCACCGCCTTGTCTGAGCGGCCTTCCTCCACTATTTTGCGAGCCACCTTGCGGCAGATGGAGGCCATTTCCCGTTCCAAATTGCGCACCCCGGCTTCCCGTGTATAGCGACGTATGACTTCGAGGATCGAGCCGTCGGAAAAGTTCAGATCCGCATCCTGCAGACCATGCTGGCTTAAGAGTTTGGGGAGCAAGAAATTCTTGGCGATCTTCATTTTTTCCACTTCCAGATAGCCCGGCAGGCGGATGATTTCCATGCGATCCTGAAGTGGTATGGGGATGGAATGCAGGGTGTTGGCCGTTGTTATGAAAAAAATTTTGGAGAGGTCGTAATCCAGGTCCAGGTAATGATCGTTGAAAGAGTAGTTCTGTTCCGGGTCCAGCACTTCCAGAAGAGCCGAGGAGGGATCGCCCCGGAAATCCGTGCTCATTTTGTCCACTTCGTCGAGACAAAATACCGGATTATTATGCTTCACCCGGCGCAATGACTGAATGATTTTGCCAGGCAAGGCACCCACATACGTCCGGCGATGACCACGAATTTCCGCCTCGTCGCGCACTCCCCCAAGGGATATGCGCAGGAATTCTCGGCCCATGGCCCTGGCCACGGATTTGGCCAGGGAGGTTTTACCCACGCCAGGCGGTCCGACAAGACACAGGATCGGGCCTTTGAGTTTTTCTACCAGGCTTTGCACGGCCAGGTATTCCAGAATGCGTTCCTTAGGCTTTTCCAGGGCGAAATGATCTTCGTCCAGGATGGCTTGGGCTTTCTTCAGATCAAGAGTCGTCGACTGGATGGTGTTCCAAGGCAGGGCCAAAATCCAGTCGACATAATTGCGCACCACGGTGAATTCGGCTGACGAAGGCGGCATTTGGCGTAGCTTTTTGATTTCCTTTGCACATTTTTCTCTGGCATCGTCAGGGAGGTCCTTGCTCTCAAGCTGCTTGGCCAGTTCGTCGATTTCTTCGCCGGGTTCCTCATCCCGGCCCATTTCCTTGTGAATGGCCTTTAATTGTTCGTTGAGATAGAAATCTTTATGGTTGCGCTCCATCTGTTCTTTAACTCTGGTTTTGAGCTGTTTTTCCAAAGAAAAAATTTCGATTTCCTTGAGCAGAAGCTCATAAGTATTTTCCAGACGGACAAAAGGGTCGGGTTCTTCAAGAACCGCCTGTTTTTCCGTGAACGGAGCCTTAAGATGGGGCATCAGGCTGTCCGCCATGCGCCCTGGGTATTGCAGAGAAGTGATGGCCGCCATAGTCTCCGGCGCCATTTTTTTGTTGATCTTCGCATATTCCTGCAACGATTCGTTTACTGCCCGGATCAAGGCATGGGCTTCAGGGGATTTGCAATCCTTCGACTTCACCCCTTGCACCTGCACCATGGGGCACCCCTTGACGTGTTCCCGTATGCCGTACTCGTTGGACCAATGGGCTCTGTACAGGCCTTCAAAGAGCACCTTTATGGTGCCGTCGGGCAATCGCAAAAGCTGCAGGATGCGGCTGACCGTTCCCATGGCATAGAGATCATCTGGGCCGGGCTCTTCAACTTCCGGATTTTTTTGGGTCACGAGAAAAATCTGCCGTTCAAAGCTGTTCAAGGATTGTTCAATGGCTTTGATGGAGGTATCTCTGCCGACAAACAAGGGAACAATGGACCTCGGGAACATGACTACTTCCCGCAGGGACATCATCGGCAGGCTTCTTTCCAACATTGTCATGGCAGGTTCTTTTGGGGGCTCTTTAGGATTATATTCGCTCATGATTGTGCTCCTTCACCAGGGCAGTGGCACTGCATGGGCTTGCCAGCGCATTTGGAATAATGCTGAAAAGCATAACTCATAACTTGCAGCGGGGGAGGTGAATCGCCCGCATATTTTTGTTTCTTTTTGTATGATATTGGAATTGTTTGCTTTATTTTCATGCCTTGTCCGCAGATATGGATTTGTTTTTCTGTCAGATTTTTTCTTGGCTGAGCCATGAAGCCGAAAAAACAAAGTCCCTCCCCGGCGGTAACTATGCTGGAGAGCGCTTATCTGTAAAAATAAGCAATGGCCGACATATGTCAATGGGACGAAAAAACAAGAATATTCCCTGGTTGCACGGCAAGACAGCCATTAGAGACTCGCGGTCTGCAATGCAGACTTTGATAACTCGGCCTTGGTGAAAGGCTCAGGCCGTTTTCACCTCTTGCTCATAGATCAGCAAAGGCTCGACTTCGTTTTCAACCACGGACTTGTTGACCACGCATTCCTTCACTCCGCTTAGGGATGGCAGGCGGTAGGAAATATCCAGCATGATGTTTTCCAGGACGCTGCGCAACCCTCTGGCTCCGGTCTTGCGCAAGACAGACTGACGGGAGATGGCCCGCAGTGCGTCCTGTGTGAAGCGCAGGCGGACACCCTCCATTTCGAAGAGTTTCTGGTACTGTTTGACCAGGGAGTTTTTGGGTTCGGTTAATATGCGGACAAGATCATCTTCCTCGAGATCCTTAAGCGTGGCAAGAATGGGCAGACGTCCGACCAGTTCTGGAATGAAGCCGAATTTGATCAGGTCCGTTGGCTGAACCTGGTTCAAAAGCGCAGGGGTTTCCTGGTCGCGGTTCGAGGTCAGGGTGACGCCGAATCCCATGGACTTGCCCTGCACGCGTTGCTGGATAATCTGCTCCAGGCCAATGAACGCCCCGCCGACGATGAACAGGATGTTGGAAGTGTTCAGTCGGATGTATTCCTGCTGCGGATGCTTACGGCCCCCTTTAGGCGGGATGTTCGCCTCCGTGCCCTCGATGATTTTCAGCAGGGCCTGTTGCACGCCTTCTCCGGAGACATCGCGGGTGATGGACGGGCTGTCCGCTCTTCGGGCGATCTTGTCAATTTCATCAATATAGATGATGCCCTTGGATGCGGCTTCCAGATCGAATTCGGCATTCTGGAGCAATTGAACCAGAATGTTTTCCACATCCTCGCCCACATAGCCGGCCTCGGTCAGAGTGGTGGCATCGGCAATGGCAAAGGGCACTTTGAGGATTCGAGCCAGGGTTTTTGCCATCAAGGTTTTGCCGGATCCGGTGGGACCGATCAGCAGGATGTTGCTTTTATCCAGTTCCACGCCGTCGGATGTCTGCGATGCGTAAAAAACACGTTTGTAATGATTGTGCACAGCCACGGATAAGATTTTTTTGGCTTGGTCCTGACCAATCACGAATTCGTCCAGAAGCCGGTGCAATTCCACAGGCGGAAGCAGTCTGCCGTCCTGGGCCTCCGTGCTCATGCTGTCTTGGGCAATGATCTCGTCACATAAGATGACGCATTCGTCGCAGATATATACATCAGGCCCTGCAATCAGCCGGCGGACCTGTTCCTGATTTTTGCCGCAAAAAGAGCAACAGAGTTCTGAAGTGCTGGATTTTCTTCTGGCCATGGATAAAACCTCTATTTTTCAGGGGACGCCAGTTTTGACCTGGATGTGAGTATCTTATCGATCAGTCCGTAATCAATGGCTTCTTTTGCACTCATGAAATAATCCCGCTCTGTGTCGTGGCGCACTTTTTCCAGGTCAGCGCCGGTGTGCGTTGCCAGGATTTCGGAGAGCTTTTCCTTGAGACGAATGATCTCCCGGGCCTGGATGTCAATATCAGTGGCTTGGCCCTGAAAACCGCCCATGGGTTGATGGATTAAGATTCGGCTGTTGGGCAGGGCATAGCGCATCCCCGGGGCTCCGGCGGCCAACAAGAGCGCCCCCATGCTGGCCGCCTGACCGAGGCACAAGGTGGCCACAGGAGCGGCGATGTACTGCATGGTGTCATATATGGCCAAACCGGCGGTCACGGAACCGCCCGGCGAATTGATATACATGTTGATTTCCTTTTCCGGGTTCTCGGACTCCAGAAAAAGAAGTTGAGAGCAAATCAAATTGGAGACATAATCGTCTACGGCCGATCCCAGAACAATGATTCTATCCTTGAGCAACCGGGAATAAAGGTCATAGGCCCGTTCTGTTCGACCCGTGGTTTCAATGACTATTGGCACGCCCATGGGCATGGGTTGAACTCCTTGTTATCATACATGGCTGAACATCATGGCATGGTAGCAGTTTCCATGCCATGTGGATCGCGGCAAAAACCGACTTACTCGGAAGATGCGGGATCCTTCTCCTCTTGTGCCTGCTTTTCCCTTGCTTCCGGAGCAACAGGATCGATCTCGGTGATTTCAGCGGACCTGTAGATATGTTCCATGGCCTTGTCCGCGAGAATTCGATCCTTGACAGCGCTCATCAGGTTGTTCTGTTCGTGAAAGTGCTTCAGGCCATGGAAATCCTGGTTGGTTTTTTTGGCCATATCCCGAAAAAAATCATCGATTTCCATGGGTGAGACCTGGATGTTTTCCTTGGTTGCTACAGCCAAGAGAAAAAGCTGGGATTTGACCAAGGACTCGGCCTGCGGGCGATGTTCATCCCGAATTTCTTGCGGAGTTTTGCCCAGTGCGTCCAGCCGTTTGCCCATGCGCTCCAGTCGTCCCTTCAGTTCCATGATCATCCTGTCGATTTGTTCGTCCACCATGGAATCAGGCAAAGGAAAATTCACTTGGGCGGTGAGCGAATCCAACAGTTTTTTTTGGGCCGCGGATTTGTTCACCTGGGCTCTGGACTCCACATAGGACTTTTGAATGGCTTCTCGAAGTTTGTCCACGGATTCGAAGTTGCCCGCCTTCTTGGCGAATTCGGCATCCAGGGCGGGCAATTTTTTCTCCTTGATTTCCTTCAAGGTGATCCGCATCAGGACTGTTTTTCCAGCCAGGGCTTCGTTCAGGAAATCGCCGGGAAAGGTGATTTCTGATTCAGTGGAGTCCCCAGCCTTGATGCCTTGGATCATGGCTTCAAATTCAGGCAAGGCTTGCCCCTGTCCCAAGGCGAGTTGGAAATTTTCGGCTTTCACGTCAGACAACGGTTCTCCATTCTCAAAGGCCTGAAAATTCACAACCACTACATCCGTGCCCGAAGCTGGTCGATCTTCTTCCAGTGTCGTAAATTCAGCCAAATTGTCCCGAATACGATCCAGAACAAGCTGGATTTCAGGTTCACTGGCCTGGGCCCGTTCCAGGTTCACGGCAAGACCCTCGTAAGAAGGGAGTTCGAATACGGGAGCCACCTCGAAGTTGAAGCTGTATTCAAAGGGTTGATCCTTGACAATGTCGCCGGCATCCACGTCGATACGCGACAACGGCGTCAACTGGAGCTCATTCATGATATCATTGATGTGGTAATTGATTAAGTCGTTGGCGGCTTCTTCGTAGATCTGCTTTTTGAACATGCTTTCCACGATGGATGAAGGAACCTTGCCCTTGCGAAAACCCTTGATTTCGGTTGTTCTGCGGCGCAGAGCAACCGTGGCGGCCAAGGCGGCATTTATCTCTTCCTTGGGTACCGCAACTTTCACGATCCGCTTGATCGGGCTTGGTTCAAGAACTTCATATTTCATGTTTGATGGTCCTCCTTGGGGATTATTGTCATACTATTGTCATTATGTGTTCGCGTCGGTGCATACCTTCCGCTGGTGCGAGAGGGGGGAGTCGAACCCCCACAGCCAGGCCGCCAGATCCTAAGTCTGGTGCGTCTACCAGTTCCGCCACTCTCGCGACACAAAAAAAGAAAAGTAGGCAGGTCCTGGCGCCACTGTCAATGTATCCATGTGCAATGTGCAAAAAAATGCGGCGAGGTTTCACGATGGGAAAGCTTGGCATGATTTTGCGAATGTCTTCAAAAAAATCAGCAGGACGAAATAAGCACTTCCAGCTTCGCCAGCGCTTGACGTCCGCACTGTCCCATGTTCCGACTCATCTCGTTGACATAAGCCTGAATATGGGCATCCAGAACGCGGTCGTCAACCTCTTGGGCCATGGCTTTGATCAAAGGCCGAATGCTTTCCGGGTGTTCCTGGGCGTGATCCAGACTGGACCGAATCTGACGTTCCACGAGTTCCAGGATTTTTGTGGCCAAGGACCGACGTCCCAGGATGCATCCTAGAGGCAGGGGCAGGCCATTGGTCTGATCGGACCACCACCGGCCCATGTCCAGCAGGCAGTGCATCCCATATTCGTCCAGTAGCAAGGCGCTTTCGTGGATAAGCAGGCCGGCGTCCACCCGGAATTGTTGCACGGCGTTGACGATCAGGTCGTAACGCATGGGAATCAATTCGACCGTCGCGGGCATGGCCCGGCGCAGAAGAGTCGTGGCAGTGGTCATCAAACCAGGAACCGCAATAGTGCGCGGAATTGTCCGGGGATTCAGGGAGACGAGTTTAGGACCGTGTTTGACGCCAAAGGCTCCGCCGCTGGAAAGGATGGCGTAGGAGTCTTGCAGCCGCAAGGCTTGGGCCGCGGAAACCTTGATTACGTCGTACTTTATCTGGCTTGCGGCTTGATTCAGTTCCTCCACGTCTGCCCAGACAAACGAGGAGACGATGTCTGGCATGGGAGGAACCTGCCCCATGATCCACCCCCCCCAAATGAAGGTGTCGTTGGGACACGGGGAGATGGCTACTCTCAAATGCATAAGCTGACGCACAGCGAAACTCATGTTTTTTGTTTTGGCTGAATAAGGACTTGAATTGTTTTTCCAAGGAAGCGCAAAGCGCCCTGCAAATTCCAATGTACCTGCTCGCGGGACCCCACAAGGTTGGAAATTGTCCTGATTTCCAGAAATGGAATCCCCAGGCGGGCACAGGTCCAGGCCAAGGCGAATCCCTCCATGTTTTCAATGGCTGCGCCATACGTTCGGCGCAGGGCATTTGCCCGATCAGCCGTCCCGGTTGCTCCAGCCACTGTAAGGCTGATGGTTTGAGGAATATCGGGCAAGACAAGCCCCATTGCCCGGGCATGTGCTTGCGGTTTCAAAGGCAGTCGGTCCCAGACTGGGCGGCCATGTATTTTACCCAACGGCAGCCCGAGACCTTTGGGGTCAATGCCGTTTTTTTTCACAAGACCATATTCCGGCCATATTTCCTCGTGCACCAGTACAGGTTGTCCCAATGGCAGTTCCTCAAGATTAAAAGAACCGGCGACACCCAGGTTAAGAACCCCCAAGGGTTTGGGAAATTCCCCCAAAAGGCCGGACAAGGCAATGCCGGCGTTAATGGGGCCGATGCCTGTGACCAGAAGCAGCATGGACCGGCCTTGGATGTTGGCTTGCAAATGGTCGCTGTTGTCCGTGATGGACTGACCCAAATGGGAAAAAGCCGCTCGCATTTCCATGGGCGTTGCCGAGGCTATGACCAGTGGAGGAGACGATGCAGGAAAGTGGGGGGGCATGATGAATGATCGGGCGGATCTGGACAAGATGACGATATCAAGGGTATTTTGTATGGATGACCTTTGACTGGAACCTTTTGTTGTGCGCTCTGGGCTTGGCGTTGATTCTCGAAGGAACACCCTACTTCCTCTGGTCTGAAAAGATGCCGGGGTTCTTGCGTTTCCTTTCCGAACGTCCACCTTCTTTATTACGCAAAATCGGCTTGGCCGCAATTTTTTCGGGGCTTATCCTTTTGGTTCTGGGACGCTATTTGTGATCAATCTCAAGTGGGTGTCAGGGAGTTTTTTTGTGCAGGAATTCGTCCTTTTTCCGCCACATGGATCTGGACAATCCCCGCTGTAAGCGGAAAACTGTAAACTCTTGAAAAACCGGCCGCCAGCAGTTCCCGGGAAAGTGCCCGGGCATCGGGAAAGGCCTTGATAGTCTTGGCCAGATAGCGATAGGCGCGGGGGTCCCCGGAGAAGATCCGGCCAATCCACGGCAAAATTCGACTCAGATAAACATTGTACATCCCACGCAGGATTTTTCGTCGACCAGCCCCAAACTCCAGAATACAGAAGCGCCCCCCCGGGGTCAGTACCCGGAGAACCTCCCGGTAGGCGTCATGACGGGGCAGAATGTTACGGATTCCAAAGGCAATGGTTGCACAGTCCACGCAATGGTCCGGCAAGGGGAGTGCACGACCGTCTGCCACCACGGGCACGATGGATGCCTGTTTAGTGGCCCTGATTTTTTTTTGGCCGTGCGCCAGCATGGGCAGGGAAAAGTCCAGTGCCAGCACACAGCAACAAGGGTGTTGCCTGACAACCTCCAGGGAAACATCCAGGGTGCCGGCAGCCAAGTCCAAGAGTCGGGTTGTACGATGCATCCGCACACAGCGGACAAGTTGTTTTCGCCATACAATATCCCAGCCCAGGCTCAGCAGGTGATTCAGAAAATCGTACCATGGGGCGATGCGACGAAAAAGCCCGGACACCTGCCTGCTGTGATCATCTTGTTGGGTTATCATTCAGTTTCCCGGGGGGCAGGGAATTTACGGCTTGTGTGCAAATCGTCGAACAAGGATTAACCCGAGGAGTCCGGTTTGCAACCATTTTCCTGGATGTTTTTGTTTTCCTCCCATCGGATGGTTAGCAGCACCGCTTGGTAGATGTCCTTGAACAGGTCAGGAAAATTGGTCGGAGAAATACGGTTGGTTTCAATGAATTTGACCACGATTTCCTTGGTCACCTGCAGGGCCTGCTTTTGGGTCTGATCCACGTGCAATTCTCCATGTGCAAAAAATAATAAAAAACCCGCCCTGGGGAAATGGCCTTGACCACCATGATCAAAACCGGGCGGGAAAAGCAGAGTAACCGGAAGGCCACCCCACTTTTTAATAAATTACTCCGCCAATCTTCCCCAGTAAAGAGAAGGAATGGCCAAGACAAGTATCTTCCGGAGGATGGCTAGTCATTCTCCAGGGCCAAAGCCTGGATTTCTTCCCGGATAACCTTGGCTGCCTCGCCGGGTATTGCCTTTTGCAGCTCCCGAAGCAAGTCGGTGCGCAACTGCTCAAAATGGACGGGCAAGGAGTCGGCGATGTTTTGGTTTTCGTTTTTCACTTGTTCCTGGAAAGAGCGCCATTCGGCCCGCATGTCTTGTGTTTCTTTTTGCAATGTCGCCTGGGCCCCCTTGAATTCTGCGAGCCTGTTTTTTTCTGTTTCCCATTCTGAATGCAAATTATCAATTGTGGGGCGCAAATGTTCCATGGTTTGTTCCCGCACCCCGGAGAGCAATTGATCCCGGGTTATTGGCTGTTCCAAGGCTTCATTTGTGGGTTGCAATTCCATGATCCGCGAATCCACCAGTGCGGTCACTTGAGCCGCCTGTGTTTCCAAAGCCTGCGCCAATGTCTCCTGATGGCGAAGGTCGGCTTCTTCTCCGGCGGTGCGCAACATTTGCTCCACCTGATCCTTCAGTTCGGATCGAATGCTCTGGTGCAGTGTCGCCAACTGTTGTTCTTGTTTGCCGGCGATCTCCTCCACAAGGTTTTCCAAGCGGGTTTCAAGACGATCGAAAAAAAGCTGTTCCAGATTTTCCATCTGCGTGATCTTTACTTCCATGGCTTCCAAGCGTTCCATAAAGGAGTCAGCCTGATCGGATTGCATGGGCGCAGGGGAAGCGGTTAATTCAGAAACGCTGTCTGGCGGGGCCGTCGACACACCTGACGCGTTCATGGGATGAGGTTCCAAGAGATCTGCGGTGTTTTCCTCGTTTTGGTTCAGGGTCTCTTCTTGTTCACTGGTCATGGATGCGCTTTCAGAGTGTTCAAGCTCGGAAGGTTCCACGGAAGCCGTGTCTGGCAGCTGTTCCTGAGATGCCTGGATTTCTTCTTTTTGAACCTTGACGTCTGAGTCCGGTGTGTCGAAAAGGTCCTTCATATCCAGGGAATCTTCAGCGGTTTTGTCAGGACGCTCAAATCCCTCGTCGGTGGAGGATGGAGCGCCGAGATCTGCGAAAATCTGATCGATTTCCTTTTCCAGGGCAATATCGTCCAGGGCTTCGTTTGCCTCTGGGGATGCGCTTTGCGGGGAAAGATTAGGGCGGTCCGGATGGCCTTCCTCAACTACATCGGTCAATTCGACGATTTCTTCCTTGGTGCTGGGCATGGCTTTTCCTTGGTCTGGGTTGGCCTCCGAAAGGGCATGATCAAGGGACATGAATCTTCATAAACCACGAAGTCCACAAAAAACAAGAGGGACTGCGGGTACCCGCAATCCCTCTTGTTTTTTGTGAACAAAAAAAATTATTCTTTGGGGTGACAGCCGGTGCAGGCAACAGGGCCAGTGGGTTTTTGTTCCTTCCGCAGGTCCCGATGGCACCCGATACACTGATCATGGAACGCCTTTTCCCAAAACTTGATGTCCTTGCGATCATCAGGCGTTGCGGCAACGTAAAGATCGTGGCAGCCGGCTGCGGTACAGGCCTGAATCTCACCAGCGCCGTCCCAGGTGTGATGGCACTCGGTGCATTCGTACTCGCCATGCTTGCTATGGGAGAACGGCAAGGATTTGTTCTTGATCTCCACGCCCTCTGGCTTCGGAATCATGTAGTCATCTCCAGGGACGTCAACGGCGTAAAGATTCGGCAGCACAAATGCCAGGACCAGGGCCACAACGGTCAGCGACAGAATCATGGACTTCTTCATGGGTTTCACCTCCTTTTCTGTTTGTGTAAAAAAGCACATGGGTGGTTTCATTATGGCAGGAGTTTTTGTGGTGTCAAGGTTGTTTGCAAATAACGTCTCCGCATGGCCCGAGGCATTTTGTCAAATCATGGAATCAGGTCCGTTCAGCCTGTATCCGCGGGGTGTGAGCATCCGATTTCCAGAAAAGGATGTTTGCGTGTTGCCGATGAAAACTATGCTGAGCATGTCCACCCGTTCCAAAGGCAAGGATTCCAGAGAGCCGAGAAAAATTTCCTGCTCGGTCCGATACGCGTTGCGCACCATGCCCACGGGAGTTTTTGTCGATCTGTACCGGGACACGATGTTTATGGCCCGGGCAAGGTGTTGAGTTCTGCCTCGCGATCTGGGGTTGTAAATCACCAGCACGAAGTCTGCCTGGGCGGCCAGATCAAGACGTCGGAGAATTGTTTCCCAAGGAGTGAGCAGATCGCTCAAGCTGATTACAGCAAAATCATGCATCAGCGGTGCACCAAGCAGGGCCGCGGCCGCGGCCAGGGCCGGGATGCCCGGGATGATCTCGCAGTCCAAACTTTGCAGTCCATGTTGTTCCAAGATTTCCAGGCATAGACCGGCCATGCCGTAGATGCCCGGGTCACCGCTGCTTACCAGGCAGGTGGCAAAGCCGCTTCGAGCCAGATCAACGGCTTTTTTGCATCGTTCCACTTCCCGTCGCATTCCGGAGGAGGCAATGATTTTTCCAGCCTTTATATCCGCTGGAATAAGATCAAGATATGTCGCGTATCCGACAATGGCATGACACCGTTTCAAGGCCAAGCGGGCCTGGGGCGTCAAAAGTTCGGGAGAGCCTGGTCCCAGGCCAACCACCTTTAGACCGCCAGGGCTACGGCCAGGGTCATGGTGCTGGCCTTGGTCTTGGGCACCAGCAGGGATTGATTCCCGCTGGCCAGCATTGCCGCTGCTTCGCATACGCTGTGGGTTCCTATGAGCCGCGCCAATGTCGGCGAGGGGTTAGGGGGGAATACGCCTGCCAATTGTTTTGTGGTGAAAAAAACGACCTTTACACCCAGGCTGTTTGCCATTTCCTGCAAACCCGGCTCATTGGCGCGGGACGTGATCGTGGCGACAATTCCAAGGCTGGCCAGCGCCAGCCCATTGTCCTGGAAAATGTTTTTGATGAACGAAACAAGCGCATGACCTGCAATGCCGCGGTGCAATCCCAAACCGGCGACCAGGCACCGCGGGTGCAGCACGATCCTGTCCCGCAGGGACGTTTCGTTTCTCCAGGAAACCCACAACCCCGGGCGATCACTTTGCCAGTCATCACCTTGTGGCACCTGACAAAACAAATTTGCATGTCCCAATGCCTGAAGCGTCGGGAGAAGACGCAAGTCCGGGTCCCAAATCTGGATTCTGTCCCCCGCCAGCAGTTTGGAGGCAATAATTTTCAACCCCTCTCGGGGATCGGGGACAAGACGCAAATCCTTGGCCAGAACATCAATGGCAGGCAGACCCGCAACGTCGGTGGCCGTAGTGATTACCGGCTGCCCGTTGGTCTCTTCGGCGACCTGTCTTGCCAGGGTATTGGCCCCGGCAGCGTGGCCGCCCACCAAGCTGATTGCGAAACGTCCGTCCTGGTCCAGGACCACAACCGCCGGATCCTGGGTTTTGCCTTTGAGTAACGGTGCGATGCACCGCACCACAATCCCTGTCGCTGCAATGAAAATATGTTGAGAAAAGACATGAAGTCGGGCAGCGAGCACTTCTTTGAAATTGGAAAACCCATATTCGTCTTGTCCGGTCCGATATTTTGTCGGGACAAAAAGTTGAGCTCCAAAAGCCCTGGCCACCTTTCGGGCCATATTACACCCTTGGGGCGTCAGAGCCCAGACTGCGATAAACGCGGGGGGAGCTTTTTTCGCCGGCAAATCAGAATTGTACGGTTCGGGCGGCGTCCAGGGTTTTTTCAAAGTCTTCTTCAGTATGAGCAAAGGAGGTGAAGGCGCATTCAAAAGCAGACGGTGCCAAGGCAATCCCTGCTTCACGCATCTGACGGAAAAAGCTGGCGTAGGCCTTTCCGTCCGTCTTTGAGGCGGTAGTAAAATCCGTGACCGGGTCCGGACCGAAAAAGAGCGTGAACATCGAGGCCATGCAGTTTAATTGGACCTGCACGCCGCGCTCTTCCAGGATGTCCTTGAGTTCACTTGCCAACATCTTGGTTTTAATTGTTAGATTCATATAGTCGCACTGTTGCAAAGCGCGTAAAGTGGCCACGCCCGCAGCCATGGCCACCGGGTTTCCGGACAGGGTCCCGGCTTGATATATGTCGCCGCAAGGTGCGATTCTGGACATGATCTCCCGCCTGCCGCCGTAAGCGCCCACTGGAAAGCCGCCGCCGATGATCTTTCCCAGACAGGTCAAATCCGGAATGATCCCGAAAATATTCTGGGCGCCGCCATAGGCCAACCGGAAACCGGTGATTACCTCGTCAAAGATGAGCAAGGCTCCATGGCGTTGGGTCAAAACGCGCAAGGTGGGTAGGAAACCGGGTTGCGGCAGAACCACGCCCATGTTCCCAGCAATGGGCTCGACAATAACCGCCGCGATGTCTTGACCATGGGTCGCGAACAATTCTTCCACAGCGTCCAGATCATTGTAAGGGGCCAACAATGTGTCATCCACCACAGATTGGGGAACCCCCGGGGTGCCTGGAATGGATAAGGTCGCCACACCGGAGCCGGCGCTGGCCATAAAGGCATCGGCATGGCCGTGGTAGCAACCATGGAACTTGATTACCTTGTTTCGCCCCGTGAAGCCGCGGGCTAGTCGCAGTGCACTCATGGTCGCCTCGGTGCCGGAATTGACCATGCGGATCATGTCCAGTCCTGGGAGGGCGGCAACCAGCATTTCGGCTAATTCCACCTCGGCCGGGCAGGGAGTGCCGAAGCTTGTGCCCTGATCCACGGCATGGTGCACGGCCCGAAGCACTTCCGGATGGGAATGGCCAAGAAGCATCGGACCCCAGGACATGACGTAGTCGATGAATTCTTGTCCATCCACGGTCCACATTCTGGCCCCTTGGGCCTTAGCGATAAACAGCGGATCGCAGCCGACGCTCAGGCAGGCGCGTACGGGACTGTTCACACCGCCGGGAATAAATTCCTGGGCCTTGGCAAACAGTGTTCGGGAATCAGACATGACACTCCTCGTGATGATTATGGATTATATGGATTATGTTGGTAATACTAAAAATACGCCATGGAAGTTTTTTTCAGCTCAGATCGGCTGAATAGAATCTGGTATCGGGGTACCCGGCTGACTTTGGCCAGTTCGGCCACGAGATCAAGGCATTCCTGACGGCTGCGGGCGTGAACCATGGTGTACAGATTGAAGGGCCATGCCTGGCAATTGCGTCGCTGATAGCAATGGGAAATCTCGAGACGCGAGGCCATCAGCTTTCCGATTGCGTCCAAATCCTGATCTTGATCCACGTGCCAGGCTACCATGGCGTTGTCTCCATAACCGGCTTGCTGATGGCGCAATGTTGCTCCAAAGCGGCGGATTACGCCTTGATCCTTGAGCTGTTGGAGGAGTGTCAGGACCTCGGCTTCAGTCAAACCAATGCGACTGGCGATTTCCGCATACGGGTCGGAACAATCGGGAAGATCGCCCTGAACCATGCGCAGGGCTGCTTTTTCCGCAGCGGTGAAAGGAAAGAGGCCTTGATATTCTTGCATAATGGGGTGCTCCACGTGAATTCGGGGTGGCAATACGCCCGTGATGGTCCGCAACTCTAAAGATTTATGGACCGCATCGCAACTTTATAAGATTTTGATGCTCTTTTCGTCATTATCAAAATGTGTTCCGCCTGCTTCTGTTTTCTTGCGAGTTTTTGTGAAACGTCTGTTTCGTCCATCACATGGAGTTTTTATTTAATTGTTATTACAGGTTAAAATTCAAGAGCAAGAAATTTGCGCTTCTTTTCATTTCTCATTAAAAGAACAATAGGTGAAGCGGGTGCGATCGACTTCCATTCATTATATCTCAGGGTTGTGTACATGATGCAGACGGCAGTTTTCGGGGGCGGCAGCTGGGGAACGACGCTGGCCGATCTTTTGGCCCGCAAGAATGGCTCGGCCAAGCTGTGGGTTCGAGAGCGGGAGCTGGCTTCTCTGATCCGCTCGGAACGGCGAAATCCATGGTATCTCCCTGGTGCGGAGCTTTCCAAAAATCTGGAGGTCAGTGAGGATTTGGCTGAGGTGACAAAAAACGTGGACAGTTTTCTTTTCGTCGTGCCCAGCCAATTTTACGGGGGAGTGTTACGGACTGTCAGGGAGCACTTGCCCAAGAAACCCTTGATCATTTCCGCCAGCAAAGGCATCACCCTGGATACTTTGCAAACAATGTCCGAAGTCACCCAAGACGTGCTCGCCGGTCTAAAGCCGGTTTTTGCCATGCTTTCCGGACCTTCTTTTGCCAAGGAAGTTTGCTTGGGCTTGCCCACGGCCGTCACCCTGGGCTGCAAGGACAAGAGTGCAGCCCGCAAAGTGCAGGAGTTGTTTTCCACGGACACATTTCGCGTTTACACCAGTACGGATGTGCGCGGCGTGGAATTGGGCGGCGCCTTGAAAAATATAATCGCCATAGCCGCCGGTATTTCCGACGGGTTGGGTTTTGGTGCCAATGCTCGGGCCGCTTTAATCACCCGCGGACTGGCTGAAATGTCTCGCTTGGGCGTGGCCATGGGAGCTCAGGCCCAAACCTTTATGGGGCTCTCCGGCATGGGTGACTTGGTTCTTACCTGTACCGGGGACCTTTCCCGCAATCGGCAAGTTGGGCTGAAATTGGCGCAGGGTCATAAGCTTTTGGATATCCTCGGTCAGATGAAAATGGTGGCCGAGGGAGTGAAAACCACGGAATCAGTTCATGCGCTTGGCCGTCGCCACGAGGTGGTCATGCCCATTACCGAGCAAGTATTTCAGGTTTTATACGAAGATAAGGATCCGGCCTTGGCAGTGCGTGAGTTGATGCAGCGAAAACTCAAAAGCGAACAGTAATTTTTGAAAGCCTTTTGTTCACGATTCGGTCGTGTTTCCAATAATCGCGACACTGCAACCTTGTGGAGGGAATTGCTATGTGGAAGAAAAACAAGACAATGGCGATGCTGGCTCTTATAACTCTGTTGGCAGCTGGTTGCGGCAGTACGCAGGGAGCTGGGTCGTATCAGGTCAATCAGATCGGCGGCGGTTTGCTTGGCGGCATCGCGGGCGGCATTGCCGGAGCACAGATCGGTTCCGGGAGCGGTCGGGTGGCCGCGATCATCGGTGGGACCATCCTGGGGGCGGCTCTGGGCAGTTACGTGGGAGGATACATGGACCGCATGGATCAACAACTTGTTAATAAAACCTTGGAAACCCAGCCCACCGGACAGTCAGCGCAGTGGAGAAATCCCGACACAGGCTATCAGTATCATGTCACTCCCGTAAATACTTACCAAAAACCTTCCGGCGAGTATTGCAGGGAGTTCGTGACGCAAGTTGAGGTAGGGGGCAAGACGGAACAGGCCTACGGCACGGCCTGCCGCATGCCCGACGGTTCATGGAAGATGCAGTAACCGTAAGGTTCCGACCCATACTTCCCATTCATTATTGAGTAAGGAGAAGCGCGATGATCAGATCCATCCTTTTGTTTTTTTGCCTGTTTTCCCTGGCAGTTCCGGCATGGGCTCAACAAACAATCAATAATTGCCCCATCCAGCCGTATACACGTTGTCCGGGAGTCAACCTGCGCGGGGCCGATCTCTCCGGAGTGAATTTACAGGGAGCGTATTTGAAAGGCGCTGATTTGCGGGCAGCCAATTTGAAGGGGGCCAATCTTGTGGATGCCTATCTTTACGATGCCAAACTGGAGGGAGCTGACTTGTCCGGGGCCAATTTGAGCATGGCTGTATGGACGGATGGACGTACGTGCGGTTTCGATTCCATCGGCTATTGCAAATAACTTCCGCGTCACAACAGACTGGCATTGCTTGATGCCTTGTCTTGGTTGTTTTGATTCAGGCCGCCCTGGATGGGCGGCCTGAATAGTTTGGACGTGTGCAGGATACAATGACGCGTTTGACCATCGTGCATACCGAGGCTTCGGATGCCTGGGGCGGACAGGATATTCGCGTCTACAACGAAGCGCTCTGGTTTCTCAGGCATGGACATCGTGTTTTTCTCTTTAACCCAGCACGAGGCCATATTTATCGACGCGCAAAAAGAGATGGTCTGGAGTGCACAGCGGTTTCCTTTTCCAGCAAGGCCAGGTTTCAAGACTTTGCACGCCTGGTCGTACGGTTGCATCACATCAAACCGGATATTCTTTGCACACACAGCAGCGTGGACAGCTGGGTCGGGCTGCTTGCAGCCAGATTCTGCAGGGTTCCGGTTTCGGTTCGTTACCGGCATGTCAGTACATCGGTTCAGGCCAACTTTATGAACCGGTGGCAGTATCAAAGCCTGTGCGACCATGTCGTGACCACGGCGAGCATGATTCGTCACGACCTGCGTAAAACATTTGTCCTTCCTGAAAACAAAGTCAGCATCGTCCCAACGGGCATCGATTTCCCGGACATGCCTTCCAGAACTGAAGCGAAAAGACATTTGCTGCAGCGGCTGGGCCTGCCTTCAGACGCGTTGCTTGTGGGCCAAGTTTCCGTGCTGCGCAGCTGGAAGGGGCAGTATGTTTTGATCGATGCCTTTGAACGTCTTGCTTCCCAAATCCCTCAAAGTTATCTTTTGCTGGTCGGCGAAGGTCCGGTGCGCAATGATTATGCGCGGCGGATTCGAAGAAGCCCCGTGGCTCACCGGATGCTTCTGGTTGGGCATCAGGAGGATGTCTGGCCTTTTTTTCGGGGCATGGACGTGGCGGTGCTCAGCAGTAGAAAAAATGAGGGCATTCCCCAGGTGGGTTTGCAGGCCATGTTTGCCGGATGTTCTTTCGTGGGAACCAACATCGGGGGGATTCCGGAGATCGTGTGCCACGAACAAACAGGGCTGTTGGCACGTCCCAGCGACCCGGACGACCTGGCCGCAGCGATCACCCGCCTGTTGTGGAATCCCGGATTCAGAAACCATCTGGCGGAGAATGCCCTGAACATGGTCAAGGATCACTATACATTGGACCACATGGGGCAAAAAATGGAATCCCTTTTTCAAAAGCTCGTGGCAGCAAAAAGAGCAGTCAAGGGTGGCAACAGTGAGTGACGGAAATATTTCTGAACAATGTCGGCTGCCGGACAAATCGCGCATCTGTGAGACATTCCATACGCATTTTCGCACGTTGACGCGATAAACGCCGGCTCCGAAGACCTGACGGTTTTGATGAAATTTCTGTTTATAAAATTAAAGCATATTGGTGACTCATTGCTCTTGACTCCGGCTGTACATGCCGTGCGCCAAGCTTATCCGAATTCGGTGATCTGGGTGGTTGTACGCAAGGGATGTGAAGGTATTTTGGCTGGATGTTCGGACATTGATCAGGTTTTGACCGCAGCCGCCCCTGAGAAGGAGCGGCGCAGCCTGTGGAACTGGTGGACTGACTTGGTTTTGGCTGCGTCAATTCGCCGGGAACATTTTGACTACGCCTTTGAACTGGGGGATGGAGATCGCGGCCGCTGGTTGACATTGCTATGCGGGGCCAGAAGGCGATGCGCCAATGCAGCGGGGAAACCCCTGCACTGGTGGTGGCGAAAAACATTCACCCACTTTTCCGATTTTTATTGGTACGCAAGCCACCAAGTGGAAAAAGATTTTTTCACGGTCAGCGATTGTTTGCCTTCTCCTTTCCCAGGCTCGCCGTCACGTTTGTGCTTTTCTCCCGAGCATACAGAAGAATGGCCGCAGACATCGTGTCTCAAGGAGTTTGCGGTTTTGCATCCGGGAACTCGTTGGGAGCGCAAACGCTGGCCTCAAGAGCGCTGGGAAGCTCTCTGCATCCAATTGCTGGAACGCTTGCCATCCATTGTGATCAGTGCGGGGCCGGATCTCGGGGAAGTTTGTTTGGCTGAAAAACTTCGTGCAATTGATCCAAAGCGGATATTAAGCACTTCTGGTCGGGCGTCCTGGGCTCAACTGGCAGGCTTGCTTTACAAAGCCAAGTTGTTCGTGGGTGTAGACACTGCGGCCATGCACATGGCCGCGGCTTGTTCCTGTCCGGTCGTGGCTCTGTTCATGGGATCAAGCCCGGTGGAATGGGCGCCGTGGAAATCGCGTCACGTGGTGGTTCAGCCTGAAGCAAAAGGCGAGGCTGCCGAGGGAAGGCCTGCCGGGAGGATTTCCGTAGAGCATGTGGTGCAAGCCTGTGACACCATGCTTGGGAGGTTGCCAGGGCCATGAGGAACCTTTTTTTTGTCGTCAACCAGGACCTTGGCGACGGCTCGGCTCATGCCCTGTATTGCCTGCGGCATTGTTGGTGGCTGGCTAAGACAAACAGCCAAGCCATGGTTCATTTGATCCATTCCGGACGCTTAGCGGAAAGGGAGGCCCTGGGCGCGGCGGGACTTGTTTCGGCGGCCAACCTGCGGGTGCGGTCCCTGCCCAGTATCCGCAAGCCGCGCGATGGCCGGGGCGTGACCATCAACGCCGTGTTTTTCTGGGCCATGGTGTTGGATCTGCGCAAACAGCAACATCCGGGCGACATCCTGGCCTGCGCCAGTTTTCCCAAGCTCTTTCAGTTTCTTTGTCGACGCAAGGGCCTTCTGCGGGACATGCGCACCGTGTACGAAGTCCATCAGCTTGCGGCCTTGGAACATGGGCCCCAGGCCCGGCAAACCGCAGTGGAGCGCGAGGTTCTGGAGTGCGCTGATGTGGTCGTGACCACGACGAACGCCTTGCTGGACCAGGTGCGTGCGTCTTTTCCGGGCAAACCGACGGCCGCCCTGGGGTTGGCCTGCGGTTTTGATCCGAGGGCCGCGCCCGAGCGAAGCGGGACCTCCGGAGAGCCGTTCACGCTGGCCTATGTCGGCTCGCTCTATGAGGAACAGGGAGTGCGCTGGCTGCTTGCATCCTGGCCGGAAATCGTCGCTACGGCGGGTCGCCCGTTAAAGCTTGTGGTCATCGGCGGCCCGGCCTCGGCCTGCGAACGATTGCGGGTTGAATACGGAGCGTCTGACAACACGATGGAACTGCGCGGGCCGATACCGCCGGGGCGATTGCCCGAGCAATTGCGCAGGGTGGACGCCCTGGTCATCCCGGCCCTGAAGATGGGTCGCATGCCTTACGTGGCCATCACCAAGGCCTATGACTACCTGGGTTTGAACCGGTCCATCGTGGCTGCGGATCTGCCCTCCATTCGAGAGGTGCTGCGGCCTGGTCAGGAGGCCCTGCTTTTTGCTCCGGGCGATTGTCGGGATCTGGCCGCGTGCATCCGAACCCTTGTCGACGACGCCGACCTTGTTTTTGCGTTGACATCCCGGGCACGTGAGCGCTGCGCAACCCTTTCCTGGACACAGCGGGCCAAACGCTGGTGGGAGGCGGTTCAGCCTTGAAAATATCCATTGTCACCCCGACCTGGAATAGGGCCGACATGCTTCGGTTCTGTCTGGATAGCGTAAAATCCCAGAATACATCGCCGCACGAGCACATCATCGTTGACAACATGTCCACGGATGACACGACCAACGTGGTCCAGGGCTATGCGCGGTCCGTGTCCTATCCTGTGCATCATGTCCGCGAGAAGGACAACGGTATTTATCAGGCCATGAACAAGGGGATGCGACGGGTTTCTGGAGATGCCCTGCATTTTCTCAACGACGACGACATGCTCTGCGACGACAAGGTGCTCCAAGTCATGGGACGATGCCTGGCGCATTACCAAGTGGACATTGCCTTTGGCGACGTGATCCTGCTTAGCGGCGACCCATTGGCCCATAACTATCGCCGGCACCGGCAGGTCAACCGACTGACTTTGGTGGAACGGACCATTACCCAACAAGCTGTGTTCTACCAACGTTCAGTATTTGACCTCTGCGGCCTGTTCGACGCACACCTGCACATCGCCGCGGATCATGAATGGCTGTTGCGAGCCTTTTTGCGCCACGATATCCACGCAGCGTATATCAAGTATCCGGTGGCCTTGTTCCGCACGGGCGGGGTTTCCAATGACATGCAGACCAGAGAAGCGCATCGCCTGGAGCGGGAAAGGATCACCGCCACGTATTTCACCAAGCGGGAGATCAGGGCGGCTAAGCTGTATCGAAGGCTTTTCCGCAAGATTCCGTTCGGGGCCACGATGCTTGGGCTGTTTGTTCCCCTGAGACTGCACGTCAAGAACCTCAAAGTGCGCAAAAAAGGTTTTTCAACCGATCCCATGGCCTGGGTCGACCTGTGAGTCTTGTCATCAAAACGGCATTGTCGAACACATGTTATCGAAAATCCGCAAGAAGTATGAAAAATTCATCCGCAAGCGGATGGACGCCAGGATCCCCGCGTATCTTGGTCTGACTCCCCGGACTGAGGTGTCAGATCAGGACGTGTTCATCGTCGGGTATCCCAAGTCCGGCAACACCTGGTTTCAAAACATTATCGCGGGCATGGTGTTCGGCGTGGACCCGGAACTTGCTCCGGACGCCCTGATCCAGGAAATCGTCCCGGACGTGCACCGCAAGAAGTTCTACAAGCGAATTCGCGAACAAATGTTCTTCAAAAGCCATCACCTGCCCCGGCCGGAATACAGGAAGGTAATCTATTTGCTGCGCGACGGCCGGGACGTGATGGTTTCCTATTATCATTATAACAAGGCGATTTACGGCGACAGTGCAAACATGGACTTGATGATCGAAACCGGACAGTTTCTTTTTCCGTGCCTCTGGCATGAACATGTTCGGCAATGGCGGCAAAACGCCCATGGCGCGGATATGATCACCGTGAAATATGAAGATCTGCTGCATGATCCATTGCCGGAATTGGAAAAGGTCTGTCGGTTCGCCGGGCTTGTGCGAAGCCTGGCAGCATTGCGGACAGTGTACGAAAAATGTTCGTTTACGACGCTGCGGCGCAAGGAACAGGCAGTTGGTCTGGACGATCCGACCTGGCCGCGGGACAAGGCGTTTTTCCGCAGGGGCAAGCAAGGCAGTTACAAGGACGAAATGTCTTCCCAGTCCCTGCAAAAATTTTTGGCCGTGGCCGGCAAGACCTTGCGCCAATGCGGTTATAGAGACGAGGCCTGAGCCAGCAGATCATCGATGCGCCGGGCCACGGTTGGAACAACTATGGCGTTGATGTCCAGACGGGAAGTGTACT
>DSBL01000015.1 GCA_011049455.1 Desulfonatronum sp.
AGGCATGGGAGTCGACAAGAAACGGAATGAAGGCCGGGGTTAACTGGCAGTTCACTGCTGAAGATGCCCGGATCAAACTGAACCGTCTTTATCCAACATTAGAGATGTGACAGGACACTACGATCCAAATGTCGATTCATTCGACAGAGTTGTACCGACTTGATTTTCTGTGCACGACGTGAGAGCGACTTGCGGTTTTTATGGAGTATTTTTTCTTTACACCCTGACAACTCAAGGCTATATTTAATATTTTTTACTTTCAGACACCTTTTGCGCTCTTTTCGACTGTTTTTTGGAAAGGATAGTCGCTGGGGTGTTATTTTCTTGGTAGTAAGCTAATGAGGTGCATATGGCGCGACATTTTCTTCAAATCACGGATTTGAAACGTTCCGAAGCCTGGAACATGTTGACCAGGGCCAAGGAAATCAAGGCGACCAAGTGGAAGTCGTCCCTTTTGGGCGGCAAGACCATTGTTTTGCTTTTTGAAAAGGCATCCACGCGCACCCGACTCTCTTTTGAAGTGGGCATTCGGGCTCTTGGAGGGAATGTGATCTTCTTGACCAGCCGGGATTCCCAGCTTGGACGCAATGAGCCCCTGCGCGACACTGCCCGGGTGTTTTCCCGTTATGTACACGGGATCGTGGTGCGGACATTTGCCCAGGAAATTCTTGATGAATTGGCGAATGCCGGATCCATTCCGGTGATCAACGCCCTGACCGATCTGCATCATCCCTGTCAGGTGATGAGCGACATGCTGACCATTTTTGAACGCACCCCTGACTTGCCGGACTTGAAGATCGCCTGGATCGGGGACGGCAATAACATGGCCAACTCCTGGTTGCATGCGGCCATGTATTTCCCTTTTGCCCTGCATCTGGCAGTGCCCGAAGGATATGAGCCGGATCCGGATATTCTGCAGAATGCCCGGGAAGGCGGAGCGAATGTCGTGTTGACCCATGATCCGAGGGAGGCCGTGGCCGACGCTCACTATGTGAATACGGATGTCTGGGCTTCCATGGGACAGGAAGCTGACGCCGAACATCGCCGGGAGGTCTTCGCCTCTTTTCAGGTCAATTCACGGCTGTTGGCTTTGGCGCATCCCCAATGCAAGGTTCTGCATTGTCTGCCGGCCAAACGCGGCGAAGAAATCACGGAAGAGGTCCTTGAGGGGGATTTTTCAATCGTCTGGGACCAAGCCGAAAACAGGCTGCACATGCAAAAAGCCATCTTGGAATGGATCTATAGCGAGACGCACCATCCCGCAACCGAAGCATCCCCCGCGGAATAGTCTTGAATGCGGGGTCTGCTGTTGGCGGAACTTGCTGAAAAATATGGGTGAGAAGACACATGACACAAGATATTGAAAGGGTCGTGCTGGCATACTCCGGCGGCCTGGACACCTCGGTGATACTGGCATGGATTAAACAGACATACGCCTGCGAGGTAATTACCTTTACAGCGGATCTCGGTCAGGGGGAGGATCTGTCAGGCGTGGAGCGTCGCGCCCGAGAGACCGGAGCCGAGAAAGCGTATGTGGAGGACTTGCGCGAGGAATTCGCACGGGATTTTATTTTCCCTATGATGCGGGCCAACGCCGTCTACGAGGGCCGTTACTTGTTGGGCACCTCCATTGCCCGTCCCCTTATCGCCAAGCGCCTTGTGGAAATCGCCAAGGCCGAGAACGCCCAGGCCATTGCCCACGGCGCCACTGGCAAGGGCAATGATCAGGTTCGTTTTGAACTGGCTGCGGCAGCCCTGGAAGGAGGCATCCGGATCATCGCTCCATGGCGGGAATGGAACCTGCGTTCGCGCACGGACTGCATCGCCTTTGCCCGGGAGAACAACATTCCCGTGACCGTGACCGTGGAAAAACCGTATTCCTGCGATGGGAATTTGCTTCATTTATCCTTTGAGGGCGGGGAGTTGGAGGATCCCTGGGCAGAGCCCGGGCCCCACACGTATTCTTTGACCGTGCCCGTGGAACAGGCTCCGGATCAGCCGGAAATCCTGACCATTGACTTCGAGGCGGGCGACCCCGTGGCCGTAAACGGCGAGACCCTTACGCCAGCCGGGATTTTTGAGGTCTTGAACAAAATTGGCGGCAGACACGGGGTGGGCCGGCTGGACATGGTGGAAAGCCGCTTTGTGGGCATGAAATCCCGTGGAGTGTATGAAACGCCGGGGGGCACTATTTTACATTTTGCCCATCGCGACCTGGAAAGCCTGACCATGGATCGTGAAACCATGAGACTGCGTGATCAACTGATACCTCAGTACGCGGCCATGATTTACAATGGTTTCTGGTTCGCTCCGGAGCGTGAAGCGTTGCAAGCATTCATCAATAAGAGCCAGGAACGGGTGCAAGGCACGGTTCGCATCAAGCTGTACAAGGGAGCGGTAACCATATTGGGACGGAAGTCTCCTGTTTCGCTTTACAACCCGGATCTGGCTACTTTTGAGGAAGATACCCTTTACGATCAAGCGGATGCGACCGGGTTTATCCGTTTAAATGCGTTGCGGCTCAAGGCCTGGAATGTCCGATGAAAGATCAAGACCAGGCGCGCAAGCTTTGGGGAGGGCGGTTCAAGACCGCCACGGATCATTTGGTGGAGCGTTATACAGCTTCGGTTCACTTTGATCATTGCCTCGCGGAACAGGATATCCAGGGCTCCGTGGCTCATGTGCGCATGCTGGCCAGGCAGGGCGTGTTGGAGCAAGGCGAAGCCGAGATGATTATGCGCGGTCTGGAACAGGTGCGTGATGAAGTGAGGTCCGGTGCTTTTGTCTGGCGCGAGGAATTGGAAGACGTGCACATGAACATCGAGGCCAGGCTGACGGAGTTGATCGGAGAGTCCGGGAAAAAACTGCATACCGGCCGCAGTCGCAATGATCAGGTGGCTCTGGACTTCCGGTTGTATGTGGCCCAGGCGTTGGAACACTGGCAGGTCTGTCTGAAGTCCTTGATTCGGGTGTTGCTGGAGCGTGCCAGGGAACATCAGGGAACACTGTTGCCCGGATGCACCCATCTGCAGCCTGCCCAACCCGTGAGCCTGGCTCAGCATCTGCTGGCCTATGCCTGGATGTTGGTACGCGACGAAGCACGTACGGCCGATGCCCTGCGCCGGGTGCGGGTCAGCCCGCTGGGTGCGGCGGCCCTGGCCGGGACAATCTATCCCGTTGATCCGGAGCAGGTGGCAGCTGACGTGGGTTTCCCCAGAGCGTTCGAAAACAGTATGGATGCTGTTTCGGACCGGGATTTCGTCATTGAGGCCGTATGCGCGGGGTCGTTGATTATGGCCCACCTGTCCAGGTTCTGCGAGGAACTGATCATGTGGGCCAACCCCGCCTTCGGGTTCGTGCTTCTGCCGGAGGACTACGCCACGGGTTCGAGCATCATGCCCCAGAAAAAGAACCCGGACGTGGCCGAATTGATGCGCGGCAAGACTGGGCGAGTTTATGGAGCGCTGATCAGTCTTTTGACCTTGGTCAAAGGATTGCCTCTGGCATACAATCGTGATTTGCAGGAGGACAAGGAGCCGTTTTTCGATGCCGACGCCACAGTGCACAATTCCTTGAGGCTGATGGCCGGGATGATGGCAAAGATGGTGTTTGTTCCGGAAAAAATGTTCGCTTTGCTGCGCAAGGGGTTTCTCAACGCCACGGAGCTGGCCGACTATCTTGTCGGGAAGGGTCTCGCCTTCCGGGACGCCCATCGCATTGTGGGCCGGATCGTGGCTTTTGCCGAAAAACGAGGCCTGGCTCTGGAGGAGCTTTCCTTGGAGCAGTTGCAGTCTTTTTCCATGTTGATTCAAAAGGATGTTTTCCCTGTCTTGGATTACCGGGAAGCGATCCGCCGGCGGAACGCCCGTGGAGGCACGGGCCCTGAAGCTGTTCAGCGGCAGATAGAAAAACTGGTAAAGTGGCTTGATCAGTCGGATTGAAAACAGTGAAGGGAGTGGCGGAAGCGTATAGGAGTCGAACCTACCGACGACCTCTCGACCGTCCACTGGATTTGAAGTCCAGGCGCCACACCGGTGACGAAACGCTTCCGGAACAGAGCCTGACTTGCTATCTTTTTTCAGGACAAACTTCAAGGCTTTGTAAATGAATCGCCATATGGCTGGCCGGTGAGAGATTCGGCGGAACGCACCGACTTTTCGCTTTATCATGATTACGACTATTGAACCTTCTATGGAGGCATGATCATTGAATAATTTTTCCAAGAATCTTCTGCTTTGGGCCACGATTTCCGTGGTCATGGTGGTCCTTTTCAACTTGTTCAGTCACCCTCCGACCCCGGAACAAAAGCTGAGCTACAGTGAACTTTTGACCAGAGTGCGCAACGGAGAAATCGCCGAGGTGAAAATCCAGGGCCAAAAAATTTTCGGAGTTTTGCTCAACGAACAGCGTTTTATTTCTTACAATCCTAACGATCCCGAATTGGTGCAGACGCTTTTGGCCAACAACGTCAGGGTCGTTGCCGAACCCGAGGAACAGTCTCCCTGGTATTTTACGGTGCTGGTTTCCTGGTTTCCCATGCTTTTGCTGATCGGCGTATGGATTTTCTTCATGCGCCAGATGCAGTCAGGCGGGGGAAGGGCCATGTCCTTCGGGCGTTCAAGGGCTAAAATGCTCAGCGAGGAGTCCACCAAGGTGACGTTTGAGGATGTGGCTGGTGTGGACGAAGCCAAAGATGAACTGATGGAAGTGGTGGAATTTCTGCGCGAACCGAAAAAATTTACCCGACTGGGAGGGAGGATTCCCAAGGGCGTATTGCTGGTCGGTTCGCCCGGAACAGGCAAGACGCTGTTGGCCCGGGCCGTGGCCGGGGAGGCCGGCGTACCGTTTTTTTCCATCTCCGGTTCGGATTTCGTGGAGATGTTTGTCGGCGTCGGCGCGGCCCGAGTGCGGGATCTGTTCACCCAGGGCAAGAAAAATGCTCCATGTCTTATTTTCATTGACGAGATTGACGCTGTTGGACGGCAAAGAGGCGCTGGATTGGGAGGCGGCCATGACGAACGGGAACAGACCTTGAACCAATTGCTGGTGGAGATGGACGGTTTTGAGTCCAACGAGGGTGTGATTCTCATTGCAGCCACCAACCGTCCGGATGTGCTTGATCCGGCGCTGCTCAGGCCGGGGCGGTTCGATCGCCAGGTGGTCGTCCCGCAGCCGGATTTGCGGGGCAGAATGAAGATTTTGCAGGTCCATGCCAAGCGCACCCCCTTGGCCAAGGGAGTAGACCTGGAGTCCCTGGCCAAGGGCACTCCCGGTCTTTCCGGGGCGGACCTGGAAAACCTGGTCAATGAGGCTGCGTTGCATGCCGCCAGCCAAAGCAAGGATCAGGTGGAAATGATGGACTTTGAAGAGGCCAAGGACAAGATCCTGATGGGCAAGGAGCGGCGAAGCCTGATTCTCAGCGACGAGGAAAAAAGAACAACCGCCTATCATGAGGCCGGGCATGCCCTTGTGGCCAAACTTCTGCCCGGCACGGATCCGGTGCACAAAGTTTCCATTATTCCCAGAGGGATGGCCCTTGGCGTGACCATGCAGCTCCCTGAAGATGATCGACACAACTACAGCAGATCATATCTTGAAAACAACCTGGCCGTGCTTCTTTCCGGAAGGGCGGCCGAGCAGATTGTTTTCAATCAGATGACCACGGGCGCGGGCAACGATATTGAGCGGGTTACAAAAATGGCTCGCAAGATGGTTTGCCAATGGGGCATGAGCGACAATTTGGGTCCATTATCCCTTGGCGAAAAGGACGATCATGTCTTTTTGGGTCGCGAGATCGTCCACCACAAGGATTACAGCGAGCAAACCGCTCAGATGATCGACGCCGAAATCAAGGGATTCATCAGCAGGGCTGAAGAAAAGGCCAGGCAGCTGCTGGAAGAGAATCTTGAGGTCTTGCACGCCATGGCCGAGGCTTTGTTGGACAGGGAAACCATCACCGGAGAGGATATCAATCGGATCATACGCGGCGAGCCCTTGCCGCCGATGAATTCCCTGGGCAAGAAAATGCCCACGGACCAGGCTGAAGCCAAGACTGAAAGCGGCGAACCCGCGGAAAATACCGGCAATGTGGAGCAGGAAGAGCAGGCCGAAGATGATTTTTCCCTGGAAGAATCGGAAAAACCGGATCGATCTTGATCCCAGCAGGAAGCATGTCTTGAGAGGTATACGTCCTGGCAGTTTTTTTGCCTGTCGGCTCAATGTATCCATAAGAACTCACAGGTATAACCTTTGACCCCTTATGACATTTCATGGACCGGCATTCACGCTGGATGATTAAAGGATCCAGGGGGCTGGATCTGAGTATTCCGGTGATCATGGGGATCGTCAATTGCACGCCGGATTCATTTTTTGACGGCGGTCGCTTGCGGACCGTGCAGGCCGCGGTGGATTACGGGATGGATTTGGCGGCTCAGGGGGCCCGCATCCTTGATGTGGGCGGCGAGTCCACCCGTCCCGGCGCCAAGCGGGTTGCCCTGGCGGAGGAACTCACGCGCACTGTTCCGGTCCTTTCCGGTTTGGCACGTCAAAGAGACCTCAGGGATCTGGCATGCGTTCTTTCCGTGGACACCACCAAGGCCGGCGTGGCCGCCGCAGGGCTGGAGGCCGGGGCTGAAATCGTCAATGATATTTCCGCTTGTCGTTTTGATCCCGAGCTGCTGGATGTTCTAGTGCAATACCGGCCCGGATACGTGTTGATGCACTCCCTGGGACGTCCCCAAACCATGCAGAATCATCCTCGCTACAAGAACGTGGTGGAGGAGATCCTTGCATTTTTTCAGCGGCAGATGGACCGTTTCATAAACGCTGGATTGAGCGAGGAACAGATCATTTTGGACCCGGGAATCGGTTTCGGCAAACTTTTGGAACACAATCTTTCGATTCTGCGCGAAATGGATCGTTTTTTGATTCTGGGACGACCCGTCCTGGTCGGGCTTTCCAATAAGTCCCTTTGGCATGGTTTGCTCGATCTTGAACTTTTCGAGCGGGAATCGGCTACCCAGGTGGCCACGGCCTTGATGGCCGTCAAGGGGGTGTCCGTGCATCGGGTGCATGACGTGGAAAGCGCCTCCAGGACATTGCGCATTGTGCAAGCATTGACGGCTTGCGGGGCGTAAAGATGATGGACCTGCAAATCGGCATTCGCGACCTCATTGATATTGGTCTGGTCACCTTTGCCTTTTATCGGGTCATTCTCCTGGTCAAGGGGACCAGGGCCGTTTCAGTGATTTACGGCCTGTTGCTGATTATCGTCATATATTATCTCTCCGAGGAATTCGGACTGTTCACCTTGAATTGGCTGTTGGCGAACTTTCTGGGTTCCCTTTTTTTGGTGATCATCATTTTTTTCCAGGCCGACATCCGCAAGGCGCTTTCTGAACTCGGGGCGGGGAGCTTGTGGCGGCGGAAAAAAATTTCGGACAAACTCTTGGACGAGGTTGTCCTGGCTGTGTTGAACATGGCTAAATCCAGGATCGGCGCCCTGATCGTTTTTGAACGGGGTATCCCTCTTGGGGAAATGATTGCCAGAGGCGTTGAGATCAAGGCCGGGGTAAGCCGAGAACTTTTGGTGACCATATTTTATCCGAATACTCCCCTGCACGATGGCGCAGTCATCATTCGCGAAGGGCGCATCGAGGCAGCTGGTTGTATTCTGCCCCTGTCCTCGGGCGTGGATCTTTCCGCCAAACTGGGCACTCGGCATCGTGCCGCCTTGGGCATCAGCGAGGAAACCGATGCCGTGGCCCTGGTTGTTTCCGAGGAGCGAGGCGTGATTTCCCTGGCCCAGGCCGGAAAACTCATTGAAAATCTGGACGAGGCTGGTCTGAGGGAGTTGCTGCGCCGCGTCCTGGAGCATCATGAATGAAGAGCAACTGGCAGTATCTGGCTCTGGCGTTGGCCTTGGCGGTGTTCACATGGCATTTGGTTTCCGGGCGTGAAAAAGTGGATACATGGATTCAAATGCCCGTGGAAATGGTTAACGCTCCGCAAGGATATGTTGTCCGCCAAGGCATGGTCAACCGCATTGAGGTGCAAGTGCGCGGTCCAAGACCCATGGTTCGCGGCATTGACATGAAAAATGCCATTTATCCGCTTAATCTTACGGGACTAAGGCCTGGAGTGAATGTTCTTGAATTTGAACCCGGGAACATACCCCTTTCCAGGGCCATCGAGATCGTGGAAATTGTGCCGCCTCGGGTGGAATTGGTGGTGGACAAGCTCATGACCAAGGAGGTCCCTGTTGAGGCGGATTATCATGTCCAACTCCATGAGGATTTCCAACTCAAGCAGATGGTGCTCAAGCCGGAGTTCGTAACCATCCGCGGCCCCCAGATCCTTGTGGAACCGATTGAAACGATCAAAACCCAGCCGGTGGAGGTGGATGAGGATCATCACCATATGTGGGAGGCGGCGACAGGCTTGGTGCTCCCGGCAGAAGTAGAGGCTTCCCCGGCCAGGGTGGTCTTGCAACTGCTTTTTGGTGAAAAAATGCAGGAAAAATGGGTGGAAGCCGAGGTTCGATTGCCTGAACTTGAAGGACGATCCGTGCGTGCGAAGCCCGCCAAGGTGCGGTTGCTGCTGCTGATGCCGGTTTCCATGGCACGGGCAAAGCAATTGGAAGGCGTAAGCGCTGTTCCCGACGACATGGGGGCATTGGAACCCGGAACGCATCTTCTCGGCTATCGCGTAACGATTCCCGCGGGCAGTTCACTGGTGCAGACCGAACCGGAAGCGATTGAAGTGCGCATTGCGGAAGAATAGGCGGGAACAAGGCGAATGATGCCAGAAAACTTCGGAAGGACTGTGTTCATTAGGCTGCAAGAAGGAATATGAGGATAAACATGCGCAAAGGACTTTTTGGCACGGACGGGATGCGAGGACAGGTCAATCTTTTTCCGATGCTTCCGGAAATCGCCCTGCGTCTCGGTTTGGCAGTGGGACAAATGTTTCGAAACGGCTCCAGGCGGCATCGAGTGGTCATTGGCAAGGACACCAGATTGTCCGGGTATGTTTTCGAAACCGCATTGACTTCCGGATTTTGTTCCGCCGGAATGGATGTCTATCTTGTAGGTCCCATGCCCACTCCGGCCATTTCCTTTTTGACCCGGAACATGCGCGCTGATGTCGGGGTGGTTATTTCCGCGTCCCATAATCCATTCATGGACAACGGCATCAAGCTGTTCGACAGCCAGGGGTTCAAGCTGGACGATATTATCGAAGATCAAATTTCGGAAATGGTTCTTTCTGCGGACACGGAATGGGATTATCCTCAACCAGAGGCCGTGGGCAAGGCCGCTCGCATTGCTGACAGCCTTGGCCGTTACCTGGTTTTTTTAAAGAACACGATTCCCTCGGACATGACCTTGGATGGCGTCAAGGTGGTTTTGGACTGCGCGCACGGCGCCACCTATAAAGTCGCGCCGCTGCTGTTCGAGGAGCTCGGGGCCAAGGTGGAGGAAATCGGCACGGATCCGGATGGTCTGAATATCAACCGCAAATGCGGATCGCTTTATCCCGAATTGATGGCCCACAGGGTGCTGGAATGCGGTGCGGATATCGGTTTGGCCCTGGATGGAGATGGGGACCGCCTGATCGTCACGGATGAGCGGGGCAATGTTTTGGACGGAGACCAGATCATGGCCATCTGCGCCCAGGACATGATGGAAAATCATGCCTTGCCGGGAAACACCCTTGTGGCTACAGTCATGAGCAACATGTCCCTGGAAATCTTTATGCGGGAGCGTTCCGGCAGGTTGTTGCGGACTCCGGTGGGCGACAGACATGTTGTTGAAGCCATGCGTCGGGAAGGAGCAATTTTTGGTGGCGAACAGTCCGGACATCTGATCTTTTTAAACCGCTGTACCACTGGCGACGGCATTCTTGCGGCCCTTCAGCTTTTGAAAATCATGCGAGAAAAGGGCAAACCCCTCTCGGAACTGGCCACTTTGCTGACGCCGTTTCCCCAGGTTCTGGTGAATGTCCATGTGGAACGAAAGATCGCATTTGATCAATCCCAGCCGGTTGTCCGGGCCGTGCGGCAGGCCGAAAAAAAACTTGGATCACGAGGCAGGGTCCTGTTGCGGTATTCCGGAACCGAGCCTGTCGCCAGAGTCATGGTGGAGGGTGAACAACAAGAAGTCGTCAAAGAACTGGCGGAGGACCTGGCGGATTTACTCCGTGTGCATTTGCGATAGACTTTTTATGATTTGGGGGTACATTTCCAGGGCACGGATAGAAACCATTGATCCTGGATTGCCGGAAAAGGTTGATTGTCTGGCCAGGATTGTCCTATACATACCCTATCCGCTTCAAGAACAGCATTCGCTGCTGTTTGTTGCAGGAGCAAGAGGCCCTGAATCACGGCCATAACCAAGGAGATCACTCCGATGCAAGTAAGAAAAGTCGTCATACCCGTGGCAGGTTGGGGAACGAGATCCTTGCCCGCGACAAAAAACATACCCAAGGAAATGCTCCCGGTCTACAAAAAACCCGGAGTGCAGTACATTGTGGAAGAGGCCATGTATTCCGGGTTGACGGATGTTGTTTTCGTAAACAACCAAAATAAAAAAATTATTGAGGACCATTTCGACTACAACTGGGCCCTGGAAGATCTGTTGGAGCGGACCGGAAAGACAACGCTTTTGGAAGAAGTTCGGTCCGTAGCCGAAATGGTGAACATCATTTCCGTGCGCCAGAAAAAACAGTTGGGCCTGGGACACGCGGTATTTTGCGCCCGAGAAATAATCAAAAACGAACCGTTTGCGGTGATGCTGGGTGATGATTTGATGTTCGGCCGGGAGCCGGGAATCAAGCAGCTCATGGATGTGGCCATGTCCGAAAACATGTCCGTGGTCGGGGTCATGGAAGTGGAGTCGGACAAGGTGAGCAGCTACGGGATTATCCAGGGTGAGGAGTTTGCGCCGGGGATTTTCCGGGTACGTTCCCTTATTGAAAAGCCCAAGCCGGCCCAGGCGCCTTCCAGGCTGGCCGTCGTGGGGCGGTACGTGCTCATGCCCGAAGTGTTCACGCACTTGGAAGGAACCGAACCCGGACACGGCGGCGAGATTCAAATCACGGACGCCCTGCTGGCCATGGCCCGAAAGAATCGCCTGCTGGCCGTAAAAATGCGCGGCATGCGTTTTGACGTCGGCGATTGGACGGACTATCTCACGGCCAATATTTATTTTGCATTGCAGGACGAAACCCTGCGCGATGAATTGACCCGCAAGCTCAAGGGCCTGCTTTCCTGTCCCAGCTGATATAAAATGCATTCCGGGCTGGGATCACTATACGAAAAGCATTCGTCAACGCATCAGCGCTTTTTATTGCGAAAGTATCCTGTCAAAAGAAAATAAAGCGTGTTTGCGAATCAAGAAACGGCTGATGCGAGATTCAGGAAAAGAGGATTTTCAGACAGAGACCAGGTAAGAAAAATTGTCTTGCCCAACCGCTTTTGGCAGTCAATGCATCCCTGAGTTCATTTGCACGAAAGGGACGGACAATTTCCAAAAGCGGTTTTTTTGTTTTTAAACAAGGGTCAACGCCGTGGCGTCATTTTGGCAGGTTGCCCTGTGCAGCCCTCCTTTTCGTACATTCACCTACAGCACCCCTGATTATCTTCCGGAACAGGCCTGGTCCATAGGCCAGCGGGTCATGGTCCCGGTGGGTCGATCCCTTCGCATGGGGGTGATCGTGTCGCGGTCCGTGGATTTCGCAGCGGAAAGCGGGACTGTTAAGCCTTTGGGATGGCCCCTGGAACAAGAACTTCTGCTCACCAGGGATGTGCTGGATATGGTGCACCACTTGGCTCTGCGCCAGATGGTCTTGGAGGGCAGGATCCTGGCGGCGGTGCTGCCCAGAGCTCTTCGGACAGGCAACTCCGTGTTCAATTTGACCGAATCCGTTGAGACGCTCAAGCTTTCCTGCAAAGATGTTTTGCAATCGGCCCCACGGCGTTTGCTGGAATTGGGCCGGGCCTGGCTGGAGGGAAGGATGCGGCCTCAGGCATTGGAACACGGCAGTGTCGGCAGTATGAAATATGAGCTGCTGCGTGATCCTCCGTGGGATCTTCGTCCCGGAGCCAAGCGTCAACTGGCTGTCCTGGAATACTTGTTTGCCAACGGCCGGGTTTCCAAAGCCGCATTGCGGCAGATTTTGACCGGGGATGTGAACAGGGTCTTGGCTGATTTGTCGCGTCGCGGCTTGGTCCAGGCCATTCCGCAGGGCTGCCGTGCATCTGATGAAGGGCGCATCAGCCAGGATTCAGCGCGGTTTTTTTCTTCTCACGAACACCATGCGTTGACCGAGGAACAAACCGAGGCCCTGAACGTTTTGCAGGATGATCTGCAACAGAGCACCGTTCAGGAGCGGGGCTTGGTGCGGCTGGTGCATGGAGTGACCGGAAGCGGCAAGACCCTGCTGTATCTCCGATTGGCGCGTTTTTGCCTGGCCATGGGCCGCGGCGTCATGCTGCTGGCCCCGGAAGTGGCGCTTTCAGCCCAATTATGGTCCGAGGTTGCCAAGGAATTTCCGGAATCCACGCGGCATTGGTACCACGGGTATCTGGCACCGGGGGCCAAGCTGGCGATTTTCCGTTCCTTGTTGCGCGGCGTTCCGCAAATAGTCGTCGGTACCCGATCCGCCTTGTTCTTGCCCATGCCGACTTTGGGCTTGGTGATCCTGGACGAAGAGCACGATGCCTCCTACAAGCAAGAGGAGGGAATTGTCTACCATGCCAAGGAAGTGGCCTTTTTTCGCATCAGGAAAGGAGGTCTGCTGGTTTTGGGCTCGGGCACCCCGGATGTCAAAACCCATTATGCCGCAAGCCAGGGTGAGATTGCCAGGGTAACCCTCAGGCATCGCATTTCCCAAAGTCCGACTCCAAAAATATGCTTGGTGGACATGCGCCAAGAATCCAAGTCCGAGCCCTTATCCCAGAAATGTCGGGAGGAATTGCTCCACGTCTTGGAACGAGGGGAGCAGGCCATGTTTCTGCTCAATCGCAGAGGCTTCGCTCCTTTGGTATCCTGCCTGGACTGCGGCAGTGCGCCCCAATGTCCTCATTGCAGGGTGGGCTTGACCTATCACAAGGGGTGGGAGCGGCTGCTCTGTCATTACTGTGGATATACCCTTTATTTTCCTTGTGTTTGTCAGCAGTGCGGCGGCAGCCGGTTTCTGCCCATGGGCGAGGGAACCGAGTCCTTGGAAGAATATCTGGAAGGTCTGGTTCCTCCGGGGCAGGGTGTTGTGCGTTTGGACCGGGACAGCACCCGACGCAAGGGCAGGCTGGAGGACATTCTGGGCTCTTTCGGCCAGGGCCGAGCCCAGGTCATGGTGGGCACGCAAATGCTCAGCAAGGGGCATCATTTTCCCAATGTGACCCTGGTCACGGCGGTGGACGGAGACATTGGACTGAATCTTCCAGATTACCGGGCATCGGAAAAAACCTTTCAGCTGCTGGTGCAGTTGGCGGGCAGGGCCGGGAGGGGAGACCAGCCGGGCTCCGTGCTTATCCAGACCAGCAATCCCGACCATCCCTGCTGGCAGCATATTCGCACCGGTGATTACGAGGGTTTTTTTGCCCGGGAACTGGAGAGACGCAGGAAGTTTGCTTACCCGCCTTTTGTCAAATTGGGCATGGTCCGATTTAGTTATCCCCGGGAATGGACGCCAGGAGAAGGTTTGCTGGCCAAGGCCGGCGAACATTTGCACCGCAACGGCGCCAAGCTGAAGATACGCGTTTTGGGGCCGGCTCCGGCGCCCCTGGGACAGCTCAAGGGCCGCAAGCGGTTTCATTGCCTGCTCAAGGCCCAACAATGGCAAGACATCCGGGAGGTTTACGGATCATTACAACAAACGCTTTTCAAATCTTCGCCTCTGCGAATCAGTCTGGATCTGGATCCGGTGAATATGCTCTAGGGACAGGCCTTTTCTCCCACCACTTTTCCAGCCAATCTTCAAAATACCCTTGATTTGTGGGCGACGGCCCAAAGACTATTTTCATATTCAGCCGCCACCATCGCAGTGCGGTTTCCGGGCTGAGCAGGGGTTTGAGCTTGACTGCGTCCTTGGCCGTACAGACCACATCGGCCACTTTCAGGGACTGTGCTTCGTGGAGAATTCGGTGCAAGTCCCGATGCCTGAAAGCGTAATGATCCGCAAAGGCAAGATGTTTGCGAGGCGTGGCAGACAAGAGGTTCGTTGCGGTCTGTTCCACGGAACAAGGATGCCCCACGCCGCTGATCAACAGGTAAGGCCGTTCCAGGATCTGGGTTTGCTGATTCGAGGACAGGTCAGTCAAGCCGCAAGGCTCCAATGAAAAGAAAAAATAGGGTTTGTTGAATCTTTTTAGTCGGGATTCGATCAGCGGTCGCAGCTTGATGCATGCCTGTTCGTCGGCCTTGATCAGAAAGACGTCAGCGCGTGCCAAGGCTTTTGTCCCCTCGCGCCAGGGGCCGGAAGGGACCACCTTGTTCCAGTCCTGATCCACATCGTCTGGCAGGAGCAGAACCAGATCCAGGTCACGGATCACTGGCAGATGCTGGAAACCATCGTCCAGGACGAACAGGTCCGGATGGAATTGTTTCCAGGCCCAGGGGCCGGAGCGAATGCGTTTGGGGTCCACTATGATGTGAGACCCGGGCGCGGACTGGGCCAGGAGCAGGGGTTCATCACCGGCCTGTGCAACAGGGGCGTCCGGGCGCACAAGATAGGGCAGGTATGGCGGCTGCGCCTTGTAGCCCCGGGTGAGCAGAACCGGCCGAAGATTCCTGCTTTCCGCCCAGTGCAACAGCCATTGGCAGAACGGGGTCTTGCCCGTGCCGCCCCAGCGGATGTTGCCCACGCTGATGCAGGGAGCACACGGCCGCCAGCGCGGCAGCCGGTTCCCGGAATAGGTGGCTTCCCGCCAGGACATCAGTTTGGCGTAGAGCTTTGCCGGGAGGGAAAGCATGCGGGCATCCTCCAGAGCCAGGGAACGACAGGGCAAATTTGTTCTCACGGCTGGTTCATCCCGTTTTGACCGGATCGAAACTCCCTCACCGGCCTCGTACCATCAAGACGTTGCACAATGAAAACAAGAAATTACGGCAAGATGCTCGGCAACGGCTTGATGAACGATGCCTGGCTCGCTCAGACAGTCGATCCGGCCAAAATGGGGCAAACCAGCCTCAATATTTCAGGTGGTTACTGGAGAACACATTGGGAGCATTACGCGTTTCTGAAAATCAAGTTGAAAACGTTTCGAGTTGTGCTGCCGGTTTATCCAGATCGAGTGTTATCGCCTGTTGGACAGAGCTGGACATCGTTCGACGAACCATTGTCATACGCATTAACCACGCAATTTTGTTTTGGAAGTGCAATGGTTCGTCGTTACGAGGTCCGTGACGGAGTTGCGAGGAAGCTCGATCTGGATGAACCGGCAGCATCTCTGACAAAAGGGTTTTCAGAAACGCATAATGCTCCCGAACACATTTACCCTGCAGGGAACGGCTGTCGGGTGGACAGCGTCCAGGCTTTTGTCTTCTGTTTTCCGTCTTCCGACTTCAGCGAACTACATGCCCACAACATGATAGCCGGCATCCACGAAGATGGTTTCGCCGGTGACGCAAAAGGACAGGTTCGATGCCAGGAAAAGGGCCAGGCCCGCGGCATTGTCCTGGGTGACGTTGCGTTTCAGGGGAGCCTTTTCCTCCACGTGCTTGAAAATTTGCTTCATCCCGGAGATCCCCGAGGAGGCCAAGGTCTTGAGAGGGCCGGAGCTGATGGCATTGACGCGGATGCCCCTGGCGCCCATGTCCGCCGCGAGATACCGGACGCTGGCTTCCAGGGCCGCTTTGGCCACGCCCATGACGTTATAATTGGGGATCACTTTTTGCGCCCCGTAATAGGTCATGGTCATCACGGACCCGCCCTCGGGCATGAGCGGCTCAAAGGCATGACAGACAGCCACCAGAGAGTAACAGGAAACGTCCAGGGCCAGGGCGAAGCCGGACCTGGACGTTTCGATGTAGCGTCCGGACAGGTCGTCACGGTTGGCAAAGGCGATGGAATGCACCAGAATGTCCACGCTGCCCCATTTTTCTTGGACCAGTTGCGCCGCCTGCAGGATTTCTTCGTCCTTGGTCACGTCGCAGGGAAAAATGAACTCCCCGCCCAGTTCCTCACTGATGGGCTCCACCCGCTTGCGAATGGCGTCGTTTACGTAGTTGAAAGCCACTGATGCCCCGTTTTCCCGAAAAATTTTGGCAACAGCATAGGCAATGCTTCGGTCGTTGGCCACTCCGAAAACGAGGGCTTTTTTTCCGGCAAGTAGCATGATGGTCTCCTTTGGATGGGATTACAGTTGCAACAAAGGGCGAAGAAATGATCAAGAAAACGTGATTTTTTGCCCGGTTAACCTGGCATAGGCGTCCAGATAACGATCCCTGGTCTGCGATATCACCTCTTGGGGCAGCTTCGGTCCCGGAGTTTGTCTGTTCCAGCCGGTGGTTATCAGCCAGTTACGCAAATACTGCTTGTCAAAACTGGGTTGGGGGCTGCCTGGAGTGTAACCTTGTCTCGGCCAGAAGCGTGAGGAGTCCGGAGTCAGCACTTCATCGATGAGCAGCAGATCACCGTTCACCAAGCCGAATTCAAATTTCGTATCCGCGATGATGATTTCCAGATCCCAGGCGTATGCCCTGGCATGGGAGTAGATTGCCAGGGAAATGTCTTGCATCTTGGCCAGCAGTTCTGGACCGACCATTTTTTTGGCTAGATCGACAACAATGTTCTCGTCATGATGGCCGACATCGGCTTTGGTGGAAGGGGTGAACAGAGGCTTGGGCAATTGTTGGGATTCCAGGAGATCATTCGGTAGTCGATGGCCGCAGACCTGACCGGTTCTTTGATAGTCGCTCCATCCGGATCCGGTGATGTAACCCCGGACAATGCACTCCACGGGCAAGGGGCGAGCTTTTTTGACGAGCACGGATCGCCCGTCAAGTTGGTCCTTGAAGGGCTGCAGGATCCTTGGAAAATCAGAAACATCTGTGGCTAGGAGATGATTGGCCACGATGCTTTGCATTTTCGTCATCCAGAATAACGTGATCTGGTTCAAGACAACGCCCTTATAGGGGATCGGGTCGGGCAGGACCACGTCAAAAGCGGACATGCGGTCCGTGGTGACAATCAGCAATGTCTCCGGACAGACTTCATAAATGTCCCGAACCTTGCCGCGAAAGCTCAGGTTCAGCACGGGAATGTTGCTCTGGATCAGGGGGTTCATTTTTGTTTCCATGATCATGGGAATTCATGTGGTATATTGAGTAGCGATCATTTATATCAAGCATATCCCATTTGCCGGGAATGCAAAAGGGTCATTACCTTATACACTGCCAAAAATATGTGTTCGCGGCAAGACGCAAACCATCGCGCATCGGCAGGTCAAGCCGGAATCAGCATTCAGATCCGGTTCATGTCCCCTCTGTCGTCCTCTGCAGAACCGACCGGGCATGGGCTTCCAATCCTTCGAGAGAGGCCAAGCGGGCGATAGCCGGACCATGAGCGCGGAGATATTCACAATTTGTGGAAATGATATTTGTTTTTTTCATGAAATTGTCCACGGACAACCCGGAGGCGAATCGGGCCGTGCCCATGGTGGGCAGGACGTGGTTGGGTCCGGCAAAATAGTCGCCTACGGGTTCCGGACAGTGATGTCCCAGAAAAACAGCCCCGGCATTGCGTATCATTCCGAGCGTATTCCAGGGATCGTTTACACACAGTTCAAGATGTTCGGGCGCCAGCCGGTTGATCAATGTCGCTCCGGCTCGCAGGCTTGGCGTGTATACGAGGGCGCCCCAGTCAGCCAGGGATTTCCGGGCCGTGTCAACCCTGGGTAATTCCGTCAGCTGTCGCGTCAAGGCGCTCTTGATTTGAGGAATGAGATCGGCGTCCGTGCTGATGAGAATGGATGCGGCCAAGGGGTCGTGTTCGGCCTGGGAGAGCATGTCCGCGGCCACCCATTCGGCATTGGCCGTATGGTCGGCCAGAATCACGATTTCACTGGGACCGGCGATCATGTCAATGCCCACCTGACCGACCAGCAAGCGCTTGGCCGTAGTCACATGGATGTTGCCAGGTCCGGCAATGACGTCCACCGCGGGTACGGTTTGGGTGCCCAAGGCCAAGGCGGCTATGGCCCAGGCGCTGCCCAAGCGATAGAGTTCATCCACTTCCAAAAGCTCGGCCATGGCCAAAAGGTAAGGGTCAAGGCTGCCGTCTCGGCGCGGCGGAGTGACCACGGCGACGGCGTCAACACCGGCCACTTGGGCCGGAACGGCGTTCATGATCATGCTGGAAATCAGCGGCGTGGTTCCGCTCTGCCCTCCGGGAACATACAAGCCGACGCGTTCCACGGGCCGGATCATCTGACCGAGGATGGCGCAGTCCGATCCGGACTGCCACCAGGAGCGCTGGACTTGTTGTTCATGAAATTTTCGCACGTTGCCGACAGCCTGTTCCAGGATGGCCTTGTCTTTGGCTGGAATTTCAGCGGTTCGATGTTGAATTTCCGACTTTGGGACGCAAATGTCGTGGGCGGTGAAATCAGGACAGTCGAATTGGCGAGAATAGTCCACCAAGGCGTCGTCGCCATGCTGATAAACCTGGTTCAGGATCTCGCGTACGCCTTTTTCCACGGAAAAATCCGGTTTCCGGCGCTTGTCCAGCCACTGTCTAATAGATTGCCAGTCAGCGGGGGACGAGTAAGTCAGTTCTCGGCAAGGCACACGTGACTCCTTGAAACAATGCTGGGGATTATTAAAAAATGGATGCGGATTGGTTTTCCGAAAAATGCAAAACAAACGGGCTTCTTTTACGAAGCCCGTTCGTGGAGGTCAATCAGCAATTATCAAGCAGAAAGATGTCAGAATAAATTCCAGATGGCCACAAGGACTGTGATCGCAAGGGTCAGGGCGATGGGAACGCCCAGTGGTGAACGGTCCGCATCCGGGTCGAAGTCGCGGGTGGGCATGCGCAAGGTCAGTATGAATTGCAGTGGATGGACGAAGATTTTCGCGAGGTAAACTGGAATGCGGAAGATGATGGTTTCGCAGGCCTCGAAGAAACGGTTCACGTTGGTTACGAATACAGCCTGGAAAAAGGCTTTCGGGGCGCGGTATACCCAGTCCGTGTCCAAGGCCATGTAGGGTTCCCCGGCCAAACTTGCCCTGTACAGCCAGAAGGCAATAAATGTAAAAACCAGCAACTGAACGGTTTCAACCAGGTGAAACACGGTGTAGGGCCTGTATTCCATGGCAAAGGGCAATTCCCTGTAAAGCAAGTCAGGATAGACGCCGAACAGGGTGCAGAAAAAGGCGGCTATGCCCATGGCCACGATCATGTTTTTCGGGGCCTTGGAGGGAACTATGCCGCTATCGTGACCGTGCCAAGTCCAATAGGGCAACTTCAGGCCGGTGTGCAGGAAGGTGCCGATGGAGGCCAGAAGCAACAACAGCATGGCAATGTTGTGATGGCTTTCACCTGCAGAAGCCACAATGATGGATTTGCTGATGAACCCGTTAAACAAGGGGAATCCGGAAATGGAAAAAGCCCCGATCATATACAGCCAGTAGACAAGACGCTGGTGTTTATACAGGCCGCCAAGTTCCGTCAGCTTGCTTTTGCCCGTGGTGTACAGCACGACGCCGGCACCCATGAACAACAGGGCCTTGTACAGGATATGGCTGAAGGCATGGGCCGCCGTGCCGTTAATGGCCAGAGTTGTACCGATGCCTACCCCGGCAATCATGTATCCCACCTGACTGATGATGTGATAGGCTAGCAGTTGGCGGATATCATTGGCCAGTACGGCATAGACGACCCCATAAAGGGCCATCATGACGCCCATGTACATCAGAATGTCCCATCCGGCGAAAAGCGAGGCCAACACGTAAACAGCCGACTTTGTCGTCAGAGCGCTCATAAAGATCGCCCCGGTAACCGTGGCCCGGTGATAGCTGTCCGCCAGCCAGGCATGCAGGGGAGGCAAGGCCGCGTTCAGGGTTACGCCGCAAAGAATCATCCAGGCGGCAAGGGATTCGCCGTAAGCAAAGGGCTGAAGCAACAGGGAATTGGTAGTGTAAACCTGGAGCACGATGCCAGCCAGCAGCATGCTTCCGCCGAACAGGTGGACCAGCAGATAGCGCATGCCCACGGCGTATGAGTCATCGGCCCGGCGGGCCCAGATCAGATAAGCGGAGCCTATGGCCATAACTTCCCACCCCACGAACAGGGTGAAGTAGTCGCCGGCAAAGGTTACGCACAACGCACCCCCGCCATACAGCAGGGCGGCCACCTGTTGCCCCACTTCCTTCATGTGCAGGGCGTAAGTGCCGGCGATAATGCCGATCAGGGAGAAAATAATGCCGAAAACCCGGCTTAATTTCGTGACTTCGCAGACATGCAGTTCAAAGCGGAGAAACTCAACCGTGATGGAGGTTCCCACGGGAAGACTTAAAACCAGGATCAGGGAAGCGGCCGGGAATGCGAGAAAAACCCATGGCCGGATGTTCTTGGGCAACAGCGGCAGGAGCAGGGCGCCCAGCCAAAAGATAAGAACAGGTGGAAACTCAGCGATCATAATAATCCTCGCCCCTGAACACTATTTTTTTGCCGTACCATTTGGAAATTTTGACGATCAGGATGCATCCCACAAAGCCGTAAATGGCATAGAAGCCGGGGATCAAATCCCACCAGTGATGGTGTTCGCCCGTGGAATATTGGGCAATCAGTGAGACAGCGGTAATGACGGCCAGGATTATCCAGTGCACTTTTTTCATGGAAAAACACTCGCTGTGGTGATTCCTGTCGCGGCATGCATGATGTTGCCGGCAACAGTGGAGGCCAAGTCATAAAAATGGAACACAAGGTTGGGGAAAAAACCCAAGACCAACGACAACACCCCGACGATGCATATGGGAACAACCATCAGGAGTGGCGCCTCGCCGTGCCGGGCGATGCTTTCGTCCCCCTTGCGCATGAAGGCCCGGTGCACGATTGGAAAAAAATAGGCCGCGTTGAGCAATCCGCTGACCACGAAGATGCCGACGATGATCAATTGATCGGCTTGCAGGGCGCCCAAACACAAGAACCATTTGCTGACGAAACCGTTGATGGGTGGCACACCGGCCAATCCAAGGGCGCCGATGGTGAACATGCCCATGGTCCAAGGCATGGCCTTGCCTATGCCATCCAATTGAGAGATTTCCGTCTTGTGCAGATTAACGTAAATGGCACCGGCGCAGAAAAAGAGGGTGATCTTCATGGTCGCGTGGTTGGCCAGGTGCATGATGCCGCCCATGAATCCATCCGCGGAAATCAGGGCCATTCCCAAAACAATGTAGGAAAGATGTCCCACGGTGGAATAAGCCAGCCGGGCTTTCAGGTTGTCCTGCTTCAAGGCGATCAGAGAGGCAACGAGAATGGTCGTGCCGGCGAACACGGCTAAAATCAGGTTCAGGCCAAAGGCATGCATGACTTCAGGGCCGAAAACAAAACCAACTACCCGGATGACGCCGAAGACCCCGGATTTGACCACAGCCACGGCATGGAGCAGGGCGCTGACCGGCGTGGGAGCGACCATGGCCCGCGGAAGCCAGCTGTGCAGGGGCATAATGCCTGCCTTGACTCCGACACCGGCCATGAACAGCAAGAAGAGAATTTTTGCTGTCCAGGGGTCCTGAATGATTCCGTTGAGCAGGCCGCCTGGCTTGAAATCAACCGTACCGGCCAGGGCGTAGGTCCAACCGATGGCGGCGATCAATAGGACTCCGGCGGTCAGGGCGTAAATCAGATACATGCGCCCGGAACGGTAAGCTTCGTCGGTTTCCTTGTGCACGACCAGCGGATAAGTGGCCAAGCTCAGAATTTCGTAAAAAATAAGAAAGGTGAGCAGGTTGGCTGAAAAGGCGATGCCGATGGTGGCTGACAGGCACACGGCGAAGCTGGCGAAATAGCGGGTCTGCTTCTTTTCGTTGGCGCCTCGGACATAGCCAATGGAATAAAATGAGGTCAGAATCCAGAGACTGGATGCGACCAAAGCGAAAAACATGCCCATGGGGTCGGCCCGCAATTGCAGATCAATACCAGGGGCGATCTGAATAATGGTGTATTCCGCGATGCGTCCTTCCAAGGCTGCGGGAAGCAAAGAGAATATTAGACCGAATTTGACGAAAGCCGCGGCCAGCGTCCAGAATTCGCGCATGTTCGGGCGATTGGAACTGATCAGAATGAGCGGGACGGCAGCCATGGAGACCATGACCGCCAGAAAGGGAAGAGATGTCGTGTAGGTTAGCATTTCAGGCGTCATTAGTGTGTTCCTGGGGATTTCCTGCTATAACCCGCTGGGGATCATGATGTGGATGACATGGGTTATGATCCAGGCGTTCATGATGCCCAAGACCAACAGTCCAACGGCCAAGGTCAGGGTGGGAACGAGCATTGTGCCGGGAGCCTCGTTTCTCGCCACGGCAACGGGTTGCTGCGCATCTCCGTGGGAATCGTTCCCCCCCGCGTTTCTGGGCTTCAGGTATATCTTTTCCATTATTCTGAAAAAATAGACAGCGTTTAAAAGGCTGCTCACGAGCAGGACGGCGAGGAAAATCCAGTTGGACTGCTCAATGGAACCCAAAGCCAGATACCACTTGCTGAAAAAGCCAGCTGTTGGGGGCAGGCCGATCATGGAGATGGCGGCCAGGGCGAACGCGGCGGATGACCAGGGCATGGAACGGCTGAGCGTGTCGGAAAATTTGGGGATAGTGCTATGACCGAGTCGCAATCGCAAATTGCCGCTGAACAGGAACAGACATCCTTTCATGCAGGCATGATTGAGGATGTGCAGCACGGCTCCGATGAATCCCAAGGGTGATGCCAGGCCGATGCCCAAGGCGATGTAGCCGACCTGGGCCACGCTGCTGAAGGCCAGCATGCGTTTCAGTTCTTTTTGGCAGATGGCCATGATTGAACCCCAAATGATTCCGATGGCTCCGAGATATCCGACAACCTGGGTCAAATGGAGATCATGGCGCATATAGTCCGGATCAGCGACAAAGAACATCAGTCGCAAAAGGACATAAGCGGCTACTTTTGTGCCGATGGGGGCTATCAAGGCCGTGGCCGTGGACGACGCATAGGTATAGGCGTCAGGCAGCCAGGCGTGCATCGGGAACAGCGCCATTTTCAGGCCGACCCCCAGGACCATCAATACCAAGCCGATGGATACAGGGCGAGTGTCTTGAACAAAGGGGAGCATTTGCGTCAGGTCGGCCATGTTCAGCGTGCCCGCGCTGTAAAAAATAAAGGCCAGCCCCAAAAGGTAAAAGGAAGCACCGGCCGTGCCCAGCGTCAAATAACGAAAAGCCGCCAAGGAGGCGCGCCGATTGCCGATGCCCAGCAGCGCATACCCAGAAAGAGCGCTGATTTCCAAAAACACATAAAGGTTGAAAAGGTCGCCGGTCATGACCATGCCGGAGAGACCGCCCAGCAGCAGCATGGTCAAACTGTAGAAAGGGATGTCTTTTCCCGGGGTTTCATGGGCGACGCTTGTTTTTCCGTAGATCAGCACCAGCAGGGTGATGCCGCAAAAGACGACGCATAAAAAAGCGGAAAGAGAATCAAGAATGAATTCAATGCCCAAGGGAGGCATCCAGCCTCCGATATGATAACTGATCCGGCCCTGGCTGAGAACGGCCTGCAGTCCGAGATAGGAAAAAACAAGCGCCAAGCCGGAGGCGATGACCGCGCTCACTTGCGCCAAGCTGCGGTTGATAAGGCCCAGCAGCGGAATGAGGAGTGCGGTCAACAGAAAGGTGACCGGGATGAGTACGGGAATCTGTGAGCTGCTCATTTCATCCGTTCCAAGAGGGTCGGTTCGTCCAGTGTGTTGTATTCACGATAAATATTGATGATCAGGGCATACGAGACCCCCAATGTGACCACGGCGACGACAATGGCCGTGAGCATCAGGGTATGGGGCAGGGGATTAAGGTAAATGTCCGGATTGTCCACGCCGAGGCTTTTGTCCAGGACAGTGACCCGGGCGTCGTCCTTGTATGCGCTGACAATCCAAAACAGAATGGTCGTGGACTGGACCACGGACATGCTCATGATTTTTTTCATCAGATTGCATTTCGTCATCATGCCCCACAGGCCGATCACGAACAGTGTCGCTAGAAAGAGGTAGGCGTAGTATCCCTGGATAAAATCATACATGGTCAGCATCCCAACAGGTCGTCGTAGATGGCGATAAGCGTTGTCATGACCGTTATGGTCACACCGACTTCAATGAACAGTATGCCGTAATAGCGAAGATACACGGGCTCGAACCAGACCGGCAGAAAATGATAGTCCAGGAAGTTGCCTCCGCAGAGCAGGGCCACCAAGCCTGTTCCCGCAAAAATGAGCGCACCGACGGCGCTGAGTTTGAGGGTCAGCGTGGTGGGCATGAGTTTTTGGCTTTGGGTGACGCCCAAGGTCATGCGCAACAGCAGGACTCCGGCCGCCAGAAGCACGCCTCCTTGGAACCCTCCTCCGGGACTGTAATGTCCATGGAAGAAAACATAGAGTCCGATGAGCATGATCACCGGTGCGATCCCCCGGCTGGCCACATGCAAAACAGGGCTCTCCGTGGGGATTTTCATCCGTTCGTCAATACAATAGGGGGGAGGCGTGGTCTCCTTGCGATAGGCGCTCATGGCCGCCTCCTGAGGAGGAAAAAGCAGGCCAAACCGCCCGTGAAGACGACAATGGTCTCCCCCATTGTATCAAAGCCCCGGTAATCCGCCAGGATGACCGTGACCATGTTCGGGGTCTTGGCGTCTTTGTAGGCGTTTTGAATGTAATACGTGCCCGCGACCGGCGTTCCTGCCTCGTTGACCACTTTTTGCGCCGGGGCCTGCAGATCTCCGCGAGGCGGCAGGTCAACCATGACGGCGAACAAAATGGCCAGGAAGGCAGCGAGTGAGAGGTATTGGAGTGCTTTCAATCCCGACTCTTCCTTGAGGTCAAAAGGATGGCGATGATGCCGTATACACCGACCACTCCGGCACCGACCACGGCTTCGGTGAAGGCGACATCGATGGCCCCCAGGGAAACCATGATCGAAGCGGACATGAAACTAAAGATGTTGAACGTCACGGCGGCTGCGAGCAGGTTGCGAACGCTCAAGCCTACCACCGCAGCCACGGTGATGATCACAAACAGCAGGAATTCGATGGGCCAAGGCATGGGACTAACTCTTGTCTTTTCCGTGTCCGTACCAGGGTTTCATACCAAAAAGCAGTGCGCGGCGGCTCAAGGCATGGGAGGCCACCGGACTGGTAAAAGCCATGAAAGCAATGATCAGCAGGAGTTTCGCGGCATTCAGGCTAAAACCCTGATGCACCGCGAGCCCGCTGAGAAACATGATGATCCCCAAGGTGTCCACTTTCCCCGAGGCATGGGTGCGGGTGTAGAAATCAGGGAGTCGATTGATGCCAATGCTGCCCACCAGCATGAAAAAAGTGCCCCCGATCACCAATACAATGGTCACGATGTTCTGAAGCATGCTCATTTCGACGCTCTTTCCTTGGAACGAAAGTATTTGGCCATGGCTATCACCCCGATGAAATTCAAGATGGCGTAGCCCAATGAGATGTCGATAAACATGTCGAGATATTCGTACATGATGCCGAACAACAAGATCAGGGTGATGGTCTTTGTGCCGACGGCGGCAGCGCCAAGGAGACGGTCAAAGACGGTGGGGCCTTTATAGACCCTGTAAAATGGTATGAGCAGGGCCAGACAGAGGATAAAGGCGATGACGAGAAAAAAAGTATCCATTTATCTCCCCCGTCCGGATGTGATGAGTTCCACCTCGCAACACATGTCCGCCCTTTTGCAAGACTGCATGTATAACCGGGCCACCCTGCTTTCCATTTCGCCGCTGACCAGTCCTTCCTCGGTGTCCCTGGTCAAAGCGTGCACGGTAAAATGGATGCCGTCCACGTCAACGGTCAGGGTGCCAGGGGTCAGGGTGATGGAGTTGGCCAAAATGACCCTGGCCATGACATTGGGTTGTTTGGAGGTGAAACGGACAAGCATTGGTTCAATGGGCATTTTAGGATGCAAAATCACATAGGCCACGTAAAAACCGGCTTTGATGATTTCACCGACCAACCAGACAAGATAGATGATCAACCGGGGAATATTGATGCGAGTGGTACCGCAGGGTTCGTTTTCGGCCAAGGGGATATTGTGGATCCTGTTGCTCATCCAGAGCACAAAGGCTACAGAAACGGCTCCCCAGAACAAATAGATGGGTTCGGTTTTGCCGCTCAGCAATAACCAGATGGCCGATAAAAGCAGGGCCTGGAGAATCAGGCCGCGATGGCGAAGCCAGAAGGATGACGATTGTTGTGACATCAGGCCCTTCTCGTGCAAAATGTTTTTCCCGACGGCAGATGCTTCCCACAGACAACAATATCGACTTTGTACGTTTTGGAACAAGCCGGATCACGTTTATGTTATAATATGATTTCATGTCAAGGCAAAACAAAAAAATCATGCTGGAGAAGCAATGATTTTGTAGCTTCTGGATGGAAAAATTTTGTTTTTCAAGACGTTATTCTCCCATGGATGTTTAAAGTATTTTTCTGTTTCGTTTTGAAACATTTCATGTTGCAATGTTTAGGCAGGATGCATTAATCCGACGTCAATTCTGGTTTAGACGCCTTTCAGGCTGGAGTACGTCGAGGATCAGGTTTTCAGCATGCAACTGAAGCGAGTTTTCCATGCCGGGTTCAACATCTTTGAGCAACTTGTTGAGTTTTAACGCAAACGAACAATCGACCGGACCCGGGGTCTATTTTTTCAAGGATGCTCGAGGGCGTATTTTGTACGTGGGCAAGGCCAGGAACCTACGCATTCGCCTGGCTTCCTATTTTCGCAAACCGCAACAGCTTTCTTCCAAGACCAGGGCCATGCTGGCCAGGGCCGCGGCCGTGGACACGCTTTGCACGACCACGGAAAAGGAGGCCCTGCTGCTGGAATCCAGCCTGATCAAGAAGCATCGTCCCCGCTACAACATCTGCCTGCGCGACGACAAGCAGTATGTCCTGTTCAAACTGGACATTCAGACCGACTATCCCCGCCTGGCCTTGACCAGAAAAGTGGTGCGTGACGGTTCGCTGTATTTCGGCCCCTTCACTTCAGCCCAGGCCGCGCGGCATACCTTGAAGGCCGTGCACCGGCTTTTTCCCTTGCGCCGCTGCAAGGAGACCGTGTTCCGCAACCGGATCAGGCCTTGCATGTACCATCATATCGGACTGTGTCTGGGGCCGTGCGCACTGAACGTGTCCAAGGCGGAATATGCGGACATGGTTCGCCGGGTGCGCCTTTTTTTGACCGGCAGATCCAAGGAATTGGCGGCGCATTTGAAGGCCGCGATGCAGGAACACGCATCGCGGCTGGAATATGAAAAGGCCGCGCAAGTGCGCGATCTGCTGCACGGGGTCAATCAGACCCTGGAACAGCAGGCCGTGGTGCTCCGCGACGGGTTGGACCGGGACGTGCTTGGTCTTGCCGGGGACGGATCCGCCTTGGCCGTGCACGTGCTCTTCGTGCGCCAGGGCCGGCTTCTGGACGGCAAGCAGTTTTCCTGGACCCGTCCGGAATCAAAGGATTCCGGCCGGGACCAAGGTGAAGCAGAGCAAAGTGAAAAAGGGGAGGACCTGCAGGAAATCCTGGACAGCTTTTTGATCCAGTTCTACGGACCGCAACAGTTTATTCCGGAACGGATCGTCCTGCCCGTGGCCCTGGATAATCCGCACGTGGCCGAAATCCTGATTGAACGGCGCGGCGGTCCCGTGCGCCTGGCCGCGGCCCGAGGCACACCGGAGCGGGGGCTGGTGGACATGGCCGCGGCCAATGCGGCTCAGGCCTTGCGCCGTTCCCAGCCGGACCATACAGCCGCTCTGGCCAAAGTCCTGGGGCTTGCGGGGCCTCCTGGGCGCATCGAGGCCGCGGATGTGTCGCACCTTGGAGGGCAAGACACGGTGGTGGGCATGATCGTGTTTGAAGAGGGCCGGTTTTTGAAAAGCGCCTACCGAAGTTATGCGTTTCCTGAACTGGAAGGCAGCAAAGACGACTATCTGGCCTTGGTCAAATGGGTGGTCCGGCGGGTGGCCTCCGGGCCGCCCTGGCCGGATTTGTTGCTGGTGGATGGAGGCCTGGGCCAACTGAGCGCCGTGGGCCGGGCCTTGCGCAAAGCTGGAGTTGCCGAACCCTGGCCTATGGCCGGGATTGTCAAGGCCGGACGCAGGGCCGGGGAACTGGAAGATCGCGTTTTTGTCCCCGGCCGCAAGAATCCCTTGCCTCTCAAGCCGGGCAGTCCGGAACTGCTCTTTTTGCAGCGGATGCGGGACGCTGTGCATCGTTTCGCCGTGAGCAGACAACGCCGAAGCCGCAAGAAAACGACCCTGGACAGCCGTTTGTCCAACCTGAAAGGCATCGGCCCTAAAACTGCGGCACTGCTTTGGGCGCATTTTCCTGACATCGAGGCCATGCGCCGGGCCACGGTAGCGGATCTGGCCACGCTGCCCGGATTGGGCGAAAAGCGAGCCGCCAAGCTGCACCATGTGTTGCAAAACATGCCCTGAGCAGTGAGGGGATGTTCTCTTTCAAGGGATTGGGTGTCCTTGAAGCGCACTTTTTTTAGATGAGCGGGGCCATTCCATCATTGCTCAGGGCAAAGAGTTGTTGGGCTCCTGCTGTTTGGTGGGCAGTCCGATATCAACACCATCCTGTTCGGACCGCCGGAGAGTTTTGGAGCGGCATTATTAGGCGAGCTTGCTGATAAAATCCAAACCGTTTTTGTCCACTAGCAGGGACTGGTTGGGCAGCAGATTGGCCAGCCGGGTTTGCGGTGCGTGTTCGGACAGTTCTTGGGCAAAGGTCTCGGTATTCTGCTCCAGCACGGGAAATGATCCCCAGTGCATGGGCAGCACTTCCTTGCAGCGCAGCATGGCGCAGGCCATGGCCGCCTGGCGCGGATCCATGGTGAAGACCCCGCCGATGGGCAGCATGGCCAGGTCAATGGAGAACAGGCGGCCGTAGATGTCCATGGTCGAAAAGATGCCCGTGTCTCCGGCATGGTACAGACATGCACCGTCCTCCAGGGTCAGGACGTAGCCCACGGCCAGCCCGCTTTCCGAGGAATGCAGGGCCTGGACCATGGTAATTTGCAGGCCGTGAAAGCGTATCGTTCCTCCAATGTTCATGCCGACGCCGTTGACCACCTGATCCGCGGAAAGTCCCAGGTTTTTCAGCTTGGCAGCGGTTTCCACAATGGCCAGCAGATGCGCTCCGGTCCTGCGGCAGATCTCCACGGCTTGGCCGACATGATCTCCGTGATCGTGGGTGACCAGAACCAGGTCCACCTTTTCCAAAGCCGTGTGAGCAGTCGTGGACGATGGATTGCCGTCCAGCCAGGGGTCGATGAGTACGCAAAGATTCTGGGTGCACAGCCCGAATGCGGCATGACCGTGCCAGGTCAGTCGATGTTGCATAACGTCCTCCTTCTCGATGTCTATTGCCTTGTACTCAAGTTGATCACTTGAAATTCATCGAGGTCGATATCGGATTCGATTCCAATGCCGGGTACCGAAAATACTTTGATGCGGGTTTCCATGGTTGCAAAGTGGAATTGCTTCTCATTCCCCCCATCGGGGTGTCAGGTTATGTCCAACGTCCAAGACGTCCAGGATCCTTCCGGTCAATTGGTCCACCAGTTCCCGCAGGGTGCGCGGACCGTGGTAAAAGCCCGGACTGGCCGGCATGATCACGGCCCCGGTTCGGGTGGCGGCGAGCATGTTTTCCAGGTGGATGCTGCTCAACGGGGTTTCCCTGACCACCAGGATCAGCCTGCGTCGTTCCTTGAGGGTCACGTCCGCGGCGCGGTGAATCAGGTTGTTGCCCACTCCCCGGGCAATGGCCGCCAGACTGGCCATGGAACACGGGCACACCACCATGCCGTGGTGCTGCCAGGACCCGCTGGCCGGCGGGGCGGCCAAGTCCTCCTGATCATAGTGGCGAAAAGCCAAGTTCAGGAGTCTTTGACGGTCCGGGCCGATTTCCTGGTCCCAAACCAGCCATCCGGCCCGGGAGACAATCAGGTGCAGCCGGCAAATGCTTCGCAGATGCCCGGCCAGTGTCTCGGCATAGGGCATGCCGCTGGCGCCGGTGACGGCCATGACAATACGTTTATCGGGAGGCGCGGGCATCATGCTTCCTTTTGAATTGTCCTCCACAGGTTTTGAATGCGTTGCTTGAATGCGGGATCCGGATAGCCGGGCATGGACTGATGGTGGTTTTTGCGCGTGGCGTCCACCAGCACCTTGGCGCCATGGCCGGGGGTTGGGGAGTCATGCCAGGGGGCCAGAGGGCCTTTTAGGATGCGGATATCCCGGCCGGGTTGCACGCAGTTGCCGATTCTCCAGAGCACCTTGGAACTGTCGCCCACATCCACGGCCTCGTCAACCGCCACCAGGAAGCGAAAACGCTGCAGACAGGAGGTTTTCAGCAAGGCGGCCAGCAGTTCGATGGGTTCGGCACAATGGTGTTTCACGCTGATAAAGCAAAAATTCTGGAAAATACCCTCCAGGGGCAGGCTGATGTCGTGCACCTCGGCAAAGCCGGTCGTGATCTGTCTGCGCAGCACGGATTCAAAGGCCTTGGCCATCCAGCAGCTTTCCGACGGCGGGGGACCGGCTGCGATGGCCTGGAAAAACGGTTCAGACCTGTGACTGATGGACTTGAGCTGAAACACCGCGCATGGCCTGGGTGCTGTCTGCCAGCCGGTGTGATTAGTGAACGGACCTTCCAGAAAGGCTTGCTCAGGATCCGCGAATCCTTCAAGTACAATTTGGCTGTCAGCCGGCACCGGCAGGTCCATGGTCACGCAGCGGGCCATTGTCAACGAGGGTTGGCAAAAATGCGCGGCGAATTGGAATTCGTCCCTGTCCGCCGGCAGGGGAAAACTTGCGGCCAGGGTCACGGCCGGAGGCGCGCCCAGGATCACGGCCACACCCAGGGGACGTTCCCGGCGTTTGGCCGCTGCAAAGTGCTCATGGGCTCCGCTACCCGGATGCCAGCCCAGGGTCGCCCTGAAATCGTCGATGATCTGCATTCGGTAGATGCCCGCATTGACCTGGCCAGTCTCAGGATGCCTGGTGGCGACCACGGCGGCTGTCAGGCAGGGCCCGGCATCTCCGGGCCACAGGGTGATTTGCGGCAACAGTTGGAAATGCGCCTCGGCGCCGGAGCGGACGACTTCCCGGCAGGGAGGCTCGCCGCAGACAACGATGTCATGCACGGCGTTCGACTGCGGTTGTTGAAGCAGACCGCACGCCTTGACGCCGAAATCCTCCAGGCTTGTTTGGTTCAGGGCCAGGGCCAGTCTGCGGGGGGAAGCGAAGGCGTTGATCAGGACGGGAAACCTGCTGCCCCGGGGACGGGCAAAGAGCAGGGCCGGCCCCTGCTGGTCCACGGACAAGGCTGAAAGCGCGGCGATTTCCAGGCAAGGATCAACGGCTTCGTCCACGACCAAGAGATCGCCGGTTTTTTTTAAAAGTCTTGTGAACTGCTGCAGATCCATTCTGAAAATCGATTACGGGCCATGCCCGGTTTGGAATGTACCATTCAAGAAGAAGAAAACATTCTTGACAAAGAGAGTGCGACGCACATACTTAACCAATCTTTCATTGCGGGCAATTAGCTCAGGTGGATAGAGCGTTGGCCTCCGGAGCCAAAGGCCGCAGGTTCGAATCCTGCATTGCCCACCAGGAATTTCAAGGGGTCATGATTCAAATTCATGCCCCTTTTTTTATGCCAAGTTTCGCATAGTTGATGCGCAATGCATAATCATGCACGGGGCGAAACACCAGGGCGGAATCTTTTCCACGAGTTCCATGCATGATGACATCTTGAACAATACTCTTGCCGTTTGATAGGGGGTTTACCCTGACAATTCTTTAGAGCTTATCCGTAAATAATGCCGACCTTTCTATAGGTGATTATCGCAGCGGCCATGTGCAACAAAGCCATATAGGTATCGCTGAGCTTCTCGTAGCGAACCAGAATTTTGCGAAAGCGA
>DSBL01000099.1 GCA_011049455.1 Desulfonatronum sp.
ATCACCGCCGAACCGTATCTGTATCAGTTGTTGCAGGCTTTTGACCCTGATTTGCAAAAAATTTTCAAGATCAGGGCAGATTTCGATCAAAGCATGAACAGGACGGATGAGGCCTTGATACTGTTTTCGGGATTCATTCGGACCAAGACCGCAGAGGAGGGATTGAGAAAATTTGACCGTTCTGCCGTTGCCGCAATGATGGAAGAGGCCGTGCGGATGACCGGACGGCAGGAAAAAATATCCACAAGCTTCCCTCGCATCGTGGATTTGCTGCGCGAGGCCGACTACTGGGCCGGCCGGGAACAGCGCAACAAGGTACTGTCCAAAGACGTGGAAAAGGCCCTGGAATCGAGAATCCATCGCTCGAATATGATCGAGGAGCACATCCAGGAACTCATTGACCGGGGCAGCATCATGATCGACCTGGACGGCGACAAGGTCGGCCAGGTCAACGGGCTGGCCGTCTACAATATGGGAGACTTCATGTTCGGCAAGCCCGCCAGGATTACCGCGGCCACGTCCATGGGCCGGTCCGGAATCATCAACATCGAACGGGAAGCGGAGATGTCCGGAAAGATTCACAATAAAGGGGTACTCGTGCTGGAAGGCTACCTGCGCACCAAATACGCCCAGGATAAACCGCTTTCCATGAGCGCCAGCATCGCCTTTGAACAATCTTATGCTGGCGTGGACGGTGACAGCGCATCATCAACGGAAATCTACGCCCTGCTTTCCAGCCTGGCCGGCGTCCCGATCCGGCAGGATATTGCCGTGACCGGCTCAGTGAATCAGAAAGGTGAAACCCAGCCCATCGGCGGGGTGAACGTGAAGATCGAAGGCTTTTTCAAATGCTGCAAGGTCAGGGGATTGACCGGCAAGCAGGGAGTGATGATCCCCGAGAACAACCTCAAGGATCTGATGCTCTGCAAAGAGGTGCTCGAGGCCGTGGACAAGAGGCTGTTCCACATCTACGCCGTCCGGACCATTGACCAGGGCATCGCCATTCTGACCGGACTGCAGGCAGGGAAAAGGCGCCAGGACGGAACCTATCCGCCCAAGAGCGTCAATGGCCTCGTGGACGCCAGACTGCGCTTTCTGGCTGAAAAGATGAAGTCTTTCGGCGCATCCGGCGAGGGGGCTGGAACAAAAACCGCACAGCGCCCCTCCTGAAAAAATGCTACGGCCCACCACCTGTATCCGGGCATTCTGAAGAATAACGAGTTGTTGAGTAATTCAACAAAAAAGGCCCCTAGAAAATCTAGAGGCCTTATTTGTTTTTGGCTCCCCGGGACGGACTCGAACCGCCAACCTAGTGGTTAACAGCCACCCGCTCTGCCGATTGAGCTACCAGGGAATGCGGTGAAGAAAATTTGTCTACCCAGGATCGCCATGATCGTCAAGAGGCGACAAACGATCCCTGCAAATTGCCCCTGGTCCAGAGTATCCCGTGCTTTTATCACGCTGGGCAATCTCGCGGGCCGACCTGCGTTTGGACGCCCATGTCGGCCTGAAACCATATGCAACGCCTTTTCAGACCCTTCGTTCCGGCAGGACAAGGTTCAAGAAAATGCCCACCACAGCGGCCAGGCCGATCCCCTTGAGCGCAAACTCGCCGGCGTGAAACGCCATCCCGCCCATGCCGAAAACCACGATAATGGAAATGATGATCAGGTTTCTGGGCTCCATCAGGTCTTCCTTGGCCCGGACCAGGGTGTTCAGCCCCACCACCATGATGGCCCCGAACAGCAGCACCATGATTCCGCCCATCACCGGCACGGGGATGGTTTGCAGCAAGACGCCCAGCTTGCCCACAAAGGCCAAAATAATGGCGGCAATGGCCGCCCAGGTCATGATCGCCGGGTTGAATGCCTTGGTCAGGGCCACGCCCCCAGTGACCTCGGAATAGGTGGTGTTTGGCGGTCCTCCAAGAAATGAGGCCAGGGATGTAGCCAGACCGTCCCCGATCATAGTCCTATGGATGCCCGGATCTTTGATGTAATTCTTCCCGGTTAAACTGCTGATGGCCAAAACATCCCCGAAATGCTCAATGGCCGGGGCAATGGCAATGGGCACGATAAACAGCACGGCCTGCCAGTTCCACTCCGGCAGGACGAAATTGGGCAAGGCCAGCCAGGGCGCTTCCCGCACCGGCGTGAAGTCCACCAACCCGTAAAGCAGGGAAAGCACATACCCCGCGATAATCCCGAACATGATCGGTACCAGGCGGAAGAGTCCCTTGCCCAGCAAGGAAACCAGAACCGTGGTGGACAGCGAAACCAGAGAGATAAACAAGGCCAGATTCTCGCCCACCAGCTGCACCGCACCGTCGCCGGTCTTGCCCAGAGCCATGTTCACGGCCACAGGTGCCAAAATCAGGCCAATGACCATGATCACAGGGGCATACACAATGGGTGGAAGGACACGTTCCAAAAATTGCGGCCCCTGCCACCGGATGAGCCCTCCCAAAACGACATACACCAGACCTGCGGCGGCCAAGCCGGAAAGGGTTGCCGGAATGCCCCAGGTCTGCACCCCGAACATGATCGCCGGGATGAAGGCAAAGGAGGAGGCCAAAAAAACCGGAACCTTGCCTTTGGTGATGATTTGAAAAACCAGCGTCCCCAGTCCGGCCGTGAACAAAGCCACGTTGGGATCCAGCCCTGTCAGCAAGGGTACGAGAACCAGGGCGCCGAAAGCGATGAACAGCATCTGCAAACCCAGCAGGCCGTCCTTGAGACGAAAAACATACTCCGGAGTGGAAACCGTGCTCATGTCATTTTCTCCAGGGATTGGTGGTGGGTGAAGGGTGGGCTGCGCCTTCAGCAGTTGATGTGGTCATGCTTCTTGATCAGGGCTATTTGGTCCCGAAGATCTTGTCCCCGGCATCCCCCAGACCGGGGAGGATATAGCCTTGGTCATTGAGACGCTCGTCCACCGCGGCCAGATAAACATGCACATCCGGGTGGGTCCTTTCAATCCGCTTGAGACCTTCGGGCGCGGCCACCAGGAAAAGGCCGCATATATGCCGGCAACCGGCCTCCTTGAGCAGTTCAATGGTGGCCAAAAGCGTCCCGCCTGTGGCCAGCATGGGATCCAGAATCAAGGCCATGCGTTCCTGGATGGAAGTGGCCAGCTTGACGTAATAGCGCACCGGCTCCAAGGTCTCTTCGTTGCGATATATGCCGATCACACTGACCTTGGCACCGGGGACCATGTCCAAAACCCCGTCCAGCATGCCCAACCCAGCCCGCAGGATGGGCACCACCGTAATTTTCTTCCCCTTAATCCGCTCCACTTTCACCGGACCTGCCCACCCCTTGACCGTGCTGGTTTCAGTCTCCAGGTCCTTGGTGGCTTCATACGTCAAAAGCCTGGCCAACTCGGATGCCAGCTCACGAAAATTCTTGGTGCTCACATCGTGTTGACGCATGACCCCGAGTTTGTGCTGAATAAGTGGATGACGCACGACATGAATCGGCAAAAGACACCTCCCGGGAGGATGTTAGCAAAAAAAAATCTGCATTTTCTAAACTGTATCATATTCTTTGGTCAAGCTCGACGACAGCCGCCTTCATTCCTTGACGTACGGAATGAGTTGGCATACGCAATTTCGTTGCGAGTCGACGTGCCATCCATCTGACAAAGTATCCCATCCAGTCCACACCACATGGCCGGCAACCATGCCAATTTCTGGGGAAACACCTTGAACGCCGAACAAACACAAAACTTAAGCCAACTCCAAAAGCAGCGGCTGGAAAAGTTCATCCAGCTGAAAAACGCCGGGATGTCGCTGTACCCCAATAGTTTTCAGAAAAATACGGATATCGCTGCGATCACCACTGAATACGACCATTGGGACGAGGACGGACTAAAAGGCCTGAATCAAACCTTTGCCATGGCCGGACGAATCATGAGCCAACGCTCTTTTGGCAAAGTGGCCTTTTTGCACATTCAAGACGCCACCGAACAAATCCAGGTTTTCGTGCAACGCGATGCCATCGGCTCTGAAAAATACGCACTGTTCAAAAAAATGGACATCGGCGACATCGTCGGCGTGATCGGCGGCCTCTTTCGCACCAAGACAGGAGAATTGACTGTCAAGGCCGACACCGTGGAGCTGGTCAGCAAGTCCCTGCGCCCATTGCCGGAAAAATACCATGGTCTCAAGGACGTGGAGGTCCGGTATCGGCAGCGCTACGTCGACTTGATGGTCAATCCCAGAACCAGGGAAATCTTCCAACGACGAACCAAGATCGTTCGTCTGCTCAGGCATTTCCTCGACAAGCAAGGCTTTATGGAGGTGGAAACCCCCATGATGCAGCCCATCCCGGGAGGAGCCACGGCCAAGCCCTTCATCACCCACCACAAGGCTCTGGACATGAAGCTCTATATGCGCATCGCACCGGAGCTTTATCTGAAACGTCTGCTCGTGGGCGGCTTTGAAAAAATTTACGAAATTAACCGCAATTTTCGCAACGAGGGCATCTCCACCCAACACAACCCTGAGTTCACCATGCTCGAATTCTACTGGGCCTACGCCACCTATCAGGATCTGATGTCCCTGACCGAGAGCATGTTCGCGTTCCTGGCCCGGGAAATCACGGGCAGTGAACAGATCATCTATCAGGGATCGGAAATCAATTTGGGAGGGGCTTGGCAGCGCTTGAGCTTTTTCGAGTCCCTTGAGCGAGTGGGTGGCCTCAATCAAGAACAATACCGCGATCCCGACCAAGCCAGAAAATTGGTGCTCAAGCTCGGCGAGAACGTTCAGGTCAACGAAAAAATCGGCAAAATCCAGGCCAAGCTTTTTGATCTGCTCGTGGAGCCCAAGTTGATCCAGCCCCACTTCATCTATCATTACCCCACGGATATATCCCCGCTCTCCCGCAGAAACGAACAGGATCCCGAGGTCACGGACCGATTCGAACTTTTCATTGCCGGCAGGGAGATGGCCAACGCCTTTTCCGAACTCAACGACCCCATGGATCAGCGCGGTCGTTTCGAAGAACAGGTCAAGGAAAAGGAAGCCGGCGACGAGGAAGCGCACTTTATGGACGAGGATTACATCCGTGCCTTGGAATACGGCATGCCGCCCGCGGCCGGCGAAGGCGTGGGCGTCGACAGGCTGGCCATGCTCCTGACCGACAGCCCTTCCATCAGGGAGGTCATTCTTTTTCCGTTGCTTCGGCCGGAGGTCAATCCAGGCTTATGAGACTTGAGCGCTTCATCGCCCTGCGCTACCTACTGACCAAACGTCATCACGCCTTTATTTCCGTCATTTCCTGGGTTGCCATTCTCGGCGTGGCCTTGGGGGTGGCCGCGTTGATTGTGGTTTTAGGCGTCATGAACGGGTTTTCCAATGAACTGAGGGACAAAATTTTGGGAGTCAACGCCCATGTCATTGTCACCAGCCTGGAGGGGACCATTAGGGATCATGAACGTCTGGGAGAAAAAGCCCGCCATGTGCCCGGCGTTGCCGGTGCCATGCCCTTTCTTTATTCCGAAGTGATGCTCAGCTCCCCACTGGGCGTCAAGGGAGCGGTTTTGCGAGGGATTGACCCCCAAAGTGCACAACAGGTGATCACCCTCTCCCGGGACTTGATCCAGGGACATGTACAAGACCTGGATGACGAGAAGACTTCTGAGCAGGGCGTCATCGTTGGCGCGGAATTGGCCTCCCGCCTGGGTTTGCGCGTGGGTTCGCCGGTGAACCTGCTTTCTCCCGCAGGCCAGCGATCTGCCGCAGGGTTCTCGCCCAGTGTCAAGCCCTTTCTTGTCCAGGGTATTTTCCGCACCGGCATGTACGAGTACGACTCATCCCTGGCCTATGTTTCCATCCCCACGGCCCAGGACCTGCTCGGTTTCCGAGATGACGTGGTCAACGGGCTGGAAATCCGGCTTGATGACGTCTACGCTGCAAAAAAGGTGGCTGAAGATCTGGAGATCGCCCTGGGCGGCTTTCCCTTGCACGTGCGCACCTGGATGGAGATGAATCAAAACCTCTTCGCGGCGTTGAAATTGGAAAAAACCGCCATGTTCGTGATTCTGGTGATGATCGTCCTTATTGGCTCTTTCAGCATCATCACCACGCTGGTCATGCTGGTCATGGAAAAGACCAAGGACATCGCGGTGCTGGCTTCCATGGGTGCAAGTTCCAGACAGATCGGGCGAATTTTCATTCTGCTGGGAACGACCATCGGAGCTGCGGGCACGATGTTGGGGTTCTGTTTCGGCCTCCTGCTGTGCTCCTTGCTCCAGCGTTACCAGTTCATTACCTTGCCCATGGATGTCTACTATCTGGATCACCTTCCGGTGGAGCTGCAATGGACTGATCTAAGCTTGATCGCCCTGGCGGCCATGACCATGTGCTTTTTGGCCACCCTGTACCCGGCGCGCAAGGCCTCCGGCTTGCAACCCGCCGAAGCCCTGCGTTATGAATGATCATCCGCTGTACGAACTGCATGGGGTGGGCAGGGAAATCCGCGATGCCGCGGAACAATTGACCATCCTGAAGCACATTGATTTTCAGTTGCACCTGGGAGAATCTGCGGCCATTATCGGCGCATCCGGTTCCGGCAAATCCACGCTGATGCACATCTTGGGCGCCCTGGACAAGCCTTCCTGGGGCCGGATCAGCTTTTGCGGCAAGGATATCCAGGACTTGGATCGGCAGGAAACAAACCGAATTCGAAATCAAGACATCGGGTTCGTCTTTCAGTTTCATCATCTGCTTCCGGAGTTTACCACCCTGGAGAATGTGGCCATGCCCGGCCTGATTTACGGGGCAACCCATGCCTGGTCCCGCCGGGAGGCAACCGAAACTTTAAGCATGGTGGGTTTGGAAAACCGTTTACATCATCGCGCGACAACGCTTTCCGGCGGGGAACGCCAGCGAGCGGCCATTGCCAGGGCGTTGCTGCTTAAACCCAAGGTAATCCTGGCGGACGAGCCCACAGGCAACCTGGACGAGGAATCCGGAAACAAGGTCAAGGAACTGCTCCTTCATGTTCATCGGACATTGAACACAAGTCTGGTGGTGGTAACCCACAATCAGGATTTGGCCACGGCCATGCAGCGGCGCTATGAGCTGCGCGGCGGCGAACTGTTCGCCCTCTGACAGCAGTCTGACAACCCTGACTCTGCAGCGAGGATATTCACGATGCCCACACTCCGTCTGTTCCCCTTTTGGCTGTTGTATCCTGTTTTCGTATTCAGCCTCATCGCCTGGAATCCGCTTCCAGCAGGCGCCCAACAAGGGGAAGTCGTCAAACTTCTGGTACTGCCCTTTGAAATCAATGCCGCGCCGGAACTGAACCATCTTCATGAAGGCCTTCCCGAACTGCTGCGGGAAGAGCTGCGCGCTGCGGGTTTCGAGGTTTATCCGGCCGAGCAGACCTTGCAGTTGCTGCGCGCCCAGGAGCTTACCGAACTGGATCTGACCTCAGCCAGGGACATGGCGCTCTTGTCCGGTTCCGCCTACAGTATTTACGGCAGTTTCAGCCAAGTCGGCGAAAGCCTGAGTTTGGACGTTCGATTGGTGGAGGCCTTTGGACTCAAGCCTGCCAAATCCTTCTTTGTCGTTGCTCAAGGGCTGATCAATCTGCTCCCCGCGGTGCAGGAGCTGTCGGAAAAGATCACCCGGGATCTCCGGCAGCTGGAAACCATTGCCAAGATCCAGGTGCAAGGCAATCAGATCCTGGGCTCGGACGTTGTCCTGCTGCGCATCCGCAGCCAGCAGGGGCAGACGTACGACCCGCAGGTGGTCAACGAGGATGTCCGCAGGCTGTATGATCTGGGATATTTCAACGACATCCAGATCAAGGTCGAGGATACCCCCGAAGGCAAGGTGCTCACCTTCCTGGTTGAGGAACGACCCAGAATTCAAGCCATCAGTGTTGTCGGAGCCAAGGAACTCAAAGAGGCCGACATTCTCAAGGCCCTGAGCACGCGCACCGGAGGCGTGGTCAATCCGAAGATTTTGTCCGAGGATTTGGCCAAAGTCAGGGAATTGTATCGTCAAAAAGGCTATTATCTTGCTCAAGTGGACTATAATCTGGAACAGACCGACCCTCGTCAAGCCCGTTTGAACATCATGATCGAGGAAGGCAACAGACTGTTCATCCGGGACATTGAAATTCAGGGAGCTGATTCATTGAGCGTTCGAGAGCTGAAAAAAGAACTGGCCTTGGCTGAACGCGGATTTCTCTCCTGGATCACTGGCAAAGGCATTCTTCGCGAGGAACTGTTGGAGCGCGACGCGGCCGCTCTGGAAGCCTATTACGCTAACCGCGGCTTCCTTGATGCCAGGGTGGGGCAGCCTGAGGTGGAGTATCTTGAAGAGGGCATCCGCATCACTTTCAAGGTGCAGGAAGGATCCCGCTACAAAATCGGGACGCTTTCGTTCAAGGGGGACTTGCTGGAACCTGAGGAAGAGCTGCGCGAGCTGATCACGCTGGACGATCTGAAGGACAAGGACGCCTTTTTTGATCGTTCCGCGCTCAGGCAGGACCTGCAGAACCTGGCCGACCACTATACCGAATACGGCTACGCTTTTGCCCAGGCTGACGCGGAACTGGACATCCAGGCCGAGGCTCTCTTGGTCAACGTCGTCTACATCATGGAAAAAAGTTCGCTGGTGTACATCCGCCGCGTGGATATCCAGGGGAACACAAAAACCAGGGATAACGTCATCCGCCGCGAAATGCGCCTGGGAGACGGCGATCTGTTCAGCGGCTCGCTTCTGTCCCGCTCCAACGAACGACTGGTCCGCCTGGATTACTTTGAACTCGTGGATATTGAGACCATTGCCACGGAAAGTCCCAGCGAGTTGGACCTCAAGGTCTCGGTCAAGGAAAAGCCCACCGGCATGGTCAGCGCCGGGGCCGGATACTCCAGCCTGGACAAAATGTTCTTCACCGGCACCATTCAGGAACGCAACCTTTTCGGCAAAGGCTACAACTTGGCCTTCAGGGGGACTTTCAGCGGGCGCAGCACCCTCTACGACATCAATCTGACCAACCCCGCCTGGCGGGACACCAACCTGGGCGTGGGGGCGGATCTTTACTACTGGACCCGCGACTACACGGACTACGACCGCAAGGCGATCGGCGGCCGGACCCGCTTCTCCTATCCGTTGGGTGAATACACCAAGCTTTATTGGAACTACCGCCTGGAACGCTACGAAGTGACCGACATCTCCGACAACGCGGCGCAAAGGATCAAGGACGCGGCAGGGAAACACTGGGCCAGTTCCGTTTACGCGGCCATCGGCCGGGATACCACGAACCGTCTTTTCAACCCATCCAGAGGCACCATCAATACCCTTTCAGTTCAATACTCTGGAGGGATTTTGCAAGGCGACGACGACTTCATCAAAACCATTTACGATTCCCACTTCTACTATCCTCTGTTTTGGGACACGGTTTTCCATTGGCGCGGCCAAGTCGGTTTCCTGTTTGACAACCAGGGCAATGAAGCGCCTGTGTTCGAACGCTTCTACCTCGGAGGCATCGACGATGTGCGCGGTTATCCGGGTTGGAAGATTTCACCCCGGGATGCGCTGACCAACGACAGAATCGGCGGCGTCAAGCAGTTTTTCACAAACTTCGAATATCTTTTCCCCTTGAACAAGGAAATGGGACTGGTGGGGTTGGTCTTTTTCGATGCCGGCAACGCCTGGGATGATGGTGAATCGTTCGGCTCCAATCTCTATAAAAGCGTGGGCGCAGGAGTGCGCTGGTATTCCCCCTTAGGACCGTTGCGCCTTGAATACGGATATGGTTTGGACAAGCTGGAAGGGAAAAGACAAAGCGGCGTGGAGTTTTCCATTGGCCAGGTTTTCTAATCCCCGTGTCAATGCAAGCAATATTCTTTTTTCAACTTCAACTATGCCTTTCACAAAAAATACAAGGAGTTAAACAATGCGTATGGCATGGAATGCGTTGATCATTGCTGTTTTACTGTTGCCTGTGACTGCTTGGGCGCAAACAAAAATCGGCGTTGTGGAAATGCAGGTGGTCATTGCCGAATCCGAGCCCGGCGCCAAGGCCATGGCCGAATTGCGGGGCCGTTTTGAAACCATGAAAACCGAACTTGACAAGCAAAATGAGACCATCACCGCACTGCGTGACGAATTGCAGCGCCAAAGCATGGTCCTCAGCCAAGAGGCCAAACAGGACAAGGAACTGGAGTATCGCCGGTTGGTCCGGGATTTCCAGGACCAGTTCCAAGCCTTCCAAACAAAAATGAAAGCCGAGGAAGACCGCCTCAGCGAGCCGATTCTGGAACTGCTTATCGACGTGATCCAAGAATACGGTAAAAATAACGCCTTCACCATGATCATTGACGGCACATCCGCCGGACTGCTGTATGCCGACGACGCCGTGATCATCACCGAAACCATCAAGCAGGAACTGAACAAAGCCTGGAGCGAGAAAAAGAACTAGCATGGCCAGGACACTTCACGAACTGGCCGAAACCTTGGACTTGCCGGTCCAAGGGCCTGATCTGGAAATTAAAGGCGTAGCCTCCCTGGAGCTGGCCGGTGAGCATGACTTGAGCTTTCTTTCCAGCCCCAAACATGCGTCGCTTTTAGCCGCCACCAAGGCCGGGGCCGTGATTCTGGCTCGGGATCATGCTGATCAAATACCCCGGGCCTTGATCAGCGACAACCCCTCCCTGGATTTTGCCCGGGCCTTGCGGCTGTTCGAAAAAGAACAGGGCTGCCTTTCCGGGCACAGTGAACAGGCATTTATCCATCCCCAGGCCCAGGTGCATCCCTCGGCAATTATTTACCCCTTCGCCTTCATCGGGCCACGGGCCGTTGTGTGCGAAAACTGCCGCCTGTTCTGCGGGGTCTACGTGGGCGAAGACTGCCGTGTCGGCGCGCATTCCACCCTGTACCCCAATGTTGTACTCATGGCCCGGACCATTCTGGGCAGCAACGTCATCATTCATCCGGGAACCGTGCTGGGCGGCGATGGCTTTGGGTATACGCCATCCCCTCATGGGCTGGAGAAAGTGCCCCAGGTGGGGCACCTGGTCATCGAGGACCACGTGGAAATCGGGGCCAACTGCGCCATTGACCGCGCCGCCCTGGGTGTGACGCGCATCGGCCGGGGCACGAAAGTCGATAATCTGGTGCAGATCGGCCACAATGTGGCGGTCGGCGCCGACTGTATTCTTGTCTCCCAAGTGGGCATCGCCGGCAGCTCCAAGCTGGGCGACCGGGTGACCCTGGCCGGACAAGTGGGTATTGCCGACCATCTGCATCTCGGAGATGACTGCCGGGTAGGCGCCAAGTCCGGCGTAAACCGCTCCCTGGAAGGCTGCAAGGACTATCTGGGCTCGCCCGCTGTGGAAGCCCGCAAGTTCATGCGCATTGCCGCCTCCTGGAACAGGCTGCCGGATCTGGTCAAACGCGTGGCCACCCTGGAAAAGGAGCTGAAAGCATTGAAAACGACCAAATCCGAGGACAGCCATGAGCAAAATTGATCCCTCGCACATCGATATTCGAGGCATCCTGGACTTGCTCCCGCACCGGTTTCCCTTCCTGCTGGTGGACAAGATCCTTTCGTTCACGCCCAACCAGGAAATCCGGGCGATCAAAAACGTAACCTTCAACGAACCGTATTTTCAGGGGCATTTCCCGGGCTATCCACTCATGCCGGGCGTGCTCATCGTGGAAGCCCTGGCCCAGACCGCCGGTCTGCTGCTGCTCAAAAGCAAGCCGGCCGAGGAAATAAAGAACAAGCTTTTCGTGTTCACGGGCCTGGAGCGGGTCAAATTTCGCCGTCAGGTGGTCCCCGGCGATCAATTGATCATGCACATGAACAACGTCCGCAGCAAAATGAGCATGTGGAAAATGGACGGCACCGCTGAAGTGGACGGGCAACTGGTCTGCGAAGCCAGGCTGGGCGGCGCTTTTGTCACTCAGGAGAGAAATTGATGGGAACAAACATCCATGCAACGGCCCTGGTCGACCCGGGTGCACAGCTGGGTCAGGACGTGGTTGTCGGCCCATTCTGCGTCATCGAGGCGGACGTTGTCATCGGCGACAAAACCCGGGTGGACGCCCAGGCGCGTATTCACAGCCACACACGTATCGGAGCGGACTGTCATGTGCACTCCTTTGCTTTTGTGGGCGGCGACCCTCAACACCTGAAATACCAGGGGGAGCCGACCCTGTTGGAAATCGGGGACCGGAACATTATCCGCGAGTTTACCACCCTGCATCGGGGCACGGTGGACGGCGGGGGGGTGACCAGCGTCGGGTCGGACTGCCTGCTCATGGCCTACACCCACATTGCCCATGACTGCCTAGTGGGTGACCATGTGATCATGGCCAACGCCGCCACTTTAGGCGGACATGTCCAGGTCGGCTCCAAGGTGGTCTTGGGCGGACTCTGCGCCGTCCACCAGTTCGTACGCATCGGCGACTACGCGTTCATCGGCGGCAAGGCAGGCATCAGCCTGGACATTCCCCCGTACATGATCGCCACGGGCACTCCGGCCAAGCTCTACGGCCCAAACATGATCGGCCTGAAGCGCCAGGGGTTTTCCCAGCAGGCCTTGGCCGAGATCGAAAAGGCCTATAAAATCATCTGGCGATCCGGCAAAAAACGGCAGGAAGCCATCGCTGAAGTCGCACAATCCTACCAGGATTCGGTCGAAGTGGCTTTTCTTCTCAACTTCCTGCAAAACAGCACCCGAGGGGTGTCCACTGACAACCAGAACGGGGTCAACGGACAGGAAGTCCCCTTGTATTGATGGTTCTTGGCATTGATGCTTTCAGACCTTCAAGGCGTGCGGTTCACATCCGAAGTTTTTCTCCGGCGCAAGGCCCGACCATGGATTCCTCATGAGTGATTCTTCCCCCGGCACCCTGGCCTTGATCGCGGGCGGCGGCGATTTGCCGCGTCTGGTGGTCGACGGCGCGCGTCGTCAAGGCTTGCGCGTCGTGGGCCTGGGTTTTGTGGACGAGACCGATCCGACCCTGGCTGAAAAACTGGATGCCTGGACATGGCTGCACCTGGGCCAGCTGGGCAAGCTGATCGCTTTTTGCAAGAAACAAGGTGCGAGTCGGGTGGTCATGGCCGGCAAGGTGCATAAAACCCGGGCCGTGAACCTGCGGCCGGATTGGCGTGCGGCCAAGCTGCTCTGGAAGATCAAGAATACCCACGACGACGTGCTTTTGCGGGCCGTGGCCGCTGAGCTGGAGAGCGAGGGCGTGGCGGTGGCCTCGGCCTTGGACTTCCTGCCCCATCTGCGCACGCCCGAAGGCGTCCTGACGAGGCGCGGGCCTTCAGCCGAGGAACAGGCGGACCTGAACGCGGGCTGGCCCCTGGCCAAGTCCCTGGGGACCTTGGACATCGGCCAGTGCCTCGTGATGCGCAAGAAGACTGTGGTTGCCGCGGAGGCCGTGGAGGGCACGGACGCGACCATTCTGCGGGCCGGAGAACTGGCCGGACCGGGTTGCGTGGTGATCAAGATATTCAAGCCCATCCAGGACATGCGTCTGGATTTGCCGACCATCGGCCCGCAAACCATTAAAATCATGATCCAAGCCCGGGCCTCTTGCCTTGCCGTGGAAGCGGGCCACTGTCTTTTTTTGAATCTCGCCGAAAGCGTGGCCCTGGCTGACCAGGCCGGCATCAGCATTGTCGGCATGCGCGGTCACGACAACCATTGACGCCTTTTCAGGGCAAACCTGTTCATGCGCACCTTGGCGTGGTTTTTTCAACGGCCCCCTTCCGGCTCCAGATCCCACTGCGTATTCAAATGCACCAGCCCTGGAGACTCGCTGACATCCCTGATGATGAAGGGATACCAATCCTCGCGTCGATGGAACTGCTCGGCATGGTCCCAGGAGTGAATGGCCAGGGAGAGAAAAAAGTTCCCCTTTTTCAAGGTCAACGGGGCAATGCTCAAGCGCATCACGCCCCGGCCTTGGATGGGCTCTACCGGCACTTTGGCGATCTGCGTGTTGGAGCCAAAAACGTAGATTCCGTTGCCGGTCTTGATGTTGAAGCCGAACACCGGCTTCTCTATGCGCTTTTTGGCTTCGTAATGCACCTCCACGACCATGGATTCGCCCGCCTCGAAAATGTTTACCTCACGCCCTTGGCCGTCCAGAAGACGTACATCGCGCATTTCCACGTCACGGGTGCCGTGCTCTTCCACATTGAGCATCCCGATCCGGACCATGTAGGATTTCAAATAGTTCAGGATCACGGTGGACGGATCGCCCTGGTCGAGAAGCCCGCCGTCGTGAATGAGCATTACTTCGTCGCAAAACTCACCCACGGTTTCCAAGGCATGGGAGACTAAAAACAGGGTTTTTCCCTTTTTCTGAAACTGACGCACGCGGTCCAGGCATTTCATCTGGAACGCGGCATCGCCCACCGCCAGCACCTCGTCGATGAGCAGGATGTCCGGGTCCATTTCCACGGCCACGGCAAAGCCCAAGCGCACATACATGCCGCTGGAATAGTGCTTTACCGGGGTGTCAATGAACTCCCGCAATCCGGCAAAATCCACGATATGGTCAAAACGCTTCTTCACGTCCTCCCGGGGGATGCCCAGGATGGAGGCATTTAGGAAAACATTTTCCCGGCCCGAAAGGTCCGGATGAAATCCAGCACCCAATTCCAACAGGGAAGAAATCCGGCCTTGGGTCCGGATGCTGCCTTCCGTGGGCGCTATGGTCCCGGCCACCAAGCCCAGCAGGGTGCTCTTTCCCGAGCCGTTGGGTCCGACCACGCCAACGGTCTTGCCCTTGGGGACTTTGAAATTCAGTTTGCGCAAGGCCCAAAATTCTCTTCGGCCTGCCCCCTTGAATGCGCCGGCCAGGGTACTGAACAGCGTTGGCTGGGCCATGCCCTGCACATAGTACCGCTTGCCGAGATTTTCTGCTTCAATGGCGTACATCATCAAAACACCCAAACAACGTTGCTGTTACATTGAAAATTTCAGGGACACGCGCTGGAAATCCTTCTTCATCGGTATCCAATCCTGTTTGATGCTTATAGAATAACAAAAAAAAACAAGATGCTTGGATCAGGTCATGGTCCCGTCAAGCTGCACACGCTTGGCCCCGCCCAGGAAAGGGCGCAAAATTTTTGGAATGACCAGGCTACCGTCCTTCTGCTGATAATTTTCCATGACCGCCACCAGGGTCCTGCCCACAGCCAACCCTGAACCGTTCAGCGTGTGCACGAATGCCCCTCGGCCGCCGGACGCGGGTTTGAAACGGATATCGGCACGGCGGGCCTGGAAATCCTCGAAGTTGGAGCAGGAGGAAATTTCGCGATACGCGTTTTGTCCCGGCAGCCAGACCTCGATGTCATAGGTCTTGGCCGAGGCGAACCCCAGATCCCCCGTGCACAGAGTGACCACTCGATACGGGAGTTCCAGAAGCTGGAGCACCTTTTCCGCGTGCCCCAAAAGCAACTCCAACTGATCGTAGGAAGTCTCCGGATGGACAATCCGCACCAGCTCCACCTTGTTGAACTGGTGCTGACGAATCAGCCCCTTGGTATCCTTGCCGTACGACCCGGCCTCGGAGCGAAAGCAGGGCGTATACGCCATGTAGGCCAGAGGCAGGATTTTCTCCGAAAGGAACTCCGCGCGGTGGATGTTGGTCAGGGGCACCTCGGCCGTGGGGATTAGGAAGTACTCCCAGTCCTCCAGCTTGAAGAGGTCCGTGGCGAATTTCGGCAGCTGCCCCGTGCCCAGCAGGCTGTCCCGGTTCACGATAAACGGCGGCAACGTCTCCAGATAGCCGTGTTCCTTGCCGTGCAGCTCGAGCATGAAATTGATCAAGGCCCTTTCCAGGCGGGCGGCCCAGCCGTAGGCTAAAGCAAAACGCGCGCCTGAAATCTTGGCGGCCCGCTCAAAATCAAGGCCCTGCAGGCGTTGCCCGATTTCCCAGTGCTCCAGTGGAGGAAATCCCGGGATGCCGGGTTGGCCCCAGGTCCGCACCACGGGGTTGTCCGCGTCACTTTGTCCCACGGGCACGCTTTCATGGGGAAGGTTGGGCACGCTCATCAACCATTCCTGAACTTTCTGGTCCAACTCCTTGAGTTGCGCATCCAGTTTCTTGATTTGGTCGGAAAGGCCGGAGAGTTCGGCCAGCAATTCGGCGGCATCCTCACCGCTCCGCTTGCGCTTGGCCACTTCGCCGGAGGCCTGGTTACGGCTGCTCTTGAGGCTTTCGACCTCTTGCAGCAACACACGACGGGACTCCTCCATGATCAAAAAAGCGTCCAAATGCAGATCCGATTTGCGATCAGACAAGGCCTTGCGCACTTGATCCGGAAACTGACGCACGAATTTCATATTCAGCATGACTCATCCCTTTGAAGAATAGAGGTAACTACTCGGCACCCTTTCCACCAGAAAGGTCAGGTTGCCGCGTTTTGAACTTGCCGACTGTCTGGCTGAGCCAGCCATCGTTCGTTGAATCATTGCCAGACTCTAACCAAGCCCATTGTCAGGTATTATGTTGCAATGATTCAAGGTTATGAGAGCGGCGAGGAAGTTTCGGAGAGCCCAAAACGCGGCAACCCGACCGCAATACTGAATGGTTACGTATCAATGTGGAAAACAGAGCACTGCTATCACCAGCCCTCTCGCTTCGCAACCGTCATTGCCTCGTTTCGGGCTTCCCTTGGAAGAGAATAACCACTACGATAAAATTGATGACAAACATGCGAGGTCATCATCACCAGCATGGATTCGACGCACCATCCCCGATATTCTTGATCAAGAAAGGACAAAAAAAGAAACCAGCCTCAGCATGGAAAAATACCTGATTATCCAACTGGCTCGTTTCGGCGATATACTGCAAAGCAAGCGTCTGATCAGCGGCTTGTCGACCCAGCCGCCCGCAGAGGTGCACTTGGCCGTGGACGCGAGTCTGGTTTCTTTGGCCAAGCTGATCTATCCGGATACACACGTTCATGGCCTTCCCGTGCATGGGACACATCCAGATCCGGTTCACCTGCTGCGTCACTGCGGAACCATTTTCAAACAGTGGCAGGAAACTGACTTTTCGCGCGTCTTCAACCTGAACCATTCCGGGTTTAATCATGTTTTGGCCGGTCTGTTCGATCCTGAACAGGTGGCTGGATATCAATGGCGGAAGGGACAAATCCTGCGCGGCGCTTGGCCGGATATGGTTTTCCGTCTGACTCGCCATCGCCTGACAAATCCCTTGAACCTGATGGACTACTGGGGACATTTTCTCAATCCCGCCCTGGCTCCGGAGCTGGTCAACCCCCCGGCCCGGCCCAAAGGCGGCGGTGTGGGCGTGGCCATGGCCGGCAGGCATGCCCGGCGCTGTCTGCCGGTGCCGGTCCTGGTTCAGATTCTGACCGCGGCCCTGCACGGCCATCCCGGTCCAATCCATTTGCTGGGTACGGAGACGGAACGGCCTGCGGCACGGCAGCTGCTCAAGGCCTTGCCCCCGGTTCTGCAGACCCGGGTTTGCGACCTGACCGGCCGCACCGGATGGCGGGGTTTAATCGAAGTAGTGAGCCAATTGGATCTCTTGCTCTCCCCTGACACCGGGACCATGCATCTAGCCGCGCACCTGGGAACCCCGGTCACAGCTTTTTTCCTCTCCTCTGCCTGGTGCTTTGAAACCGGACCCTACGGCGACGGGCATCTGGTCTGGCAGGCCGCCCGTCCCTGCGCTCCCTGTCTGGAATCCCAACCTTGCGACCAGGATACCGCTTGTTTGCGGCCTTTTACTCACAAGGCCGTGCTGTCGTTTCTGGCCAGCCAGACTTCGTTTCCTGACCCGCCCGCGGAGCTGTGCCTTTTGGAAAGCAGTGTGGACGAATTCGGTCTGAGGTTCACTCCGCAACTCGGCGAGCTGCCGGAAAGCCAGGAACGCGATGCATTACGAGAGCTGTTGAGCGGCCACTGCCTGGGCAAAGAGCCTCGGAATGCGGCGGCCCAACGCGCCCCCGCAGCATGGATGTACGACGAACCCCATTGGATGCTGGAGCAGTCATGAAATCAGCCCTGCGCATTTTGAACGTGTTGCCCTTGTACGGCGGATCCCTGACCGTTGGCCGCTACTGCACGACCGCCCTGCGCCAGCTGGGCCACACCGTGGAGGTGTTCGAGGCCCCGGAATTTCACGATGCGTTTTGCGCCTTGAAAAATCAGCGCATCAGCGTGGAGCGGCTGTCCGCTCTGGAAAACAGTTTTCTGCAGATCGTCTCCCAGACAATTCTGGCCAAGGTGGAAAGCTTCGCCCCGGATCTGGTCCTGGCCCAGGCCCAGGCCCCTTTAAGCCGCCAAGCCCTGCAGCGCCTGCGCAGGGACAAGGTGCCCACGGCCATGTGGTTTGTGGAGGATTTCCGGGTTTTTCCCTACTGGAAGGCCTTTGCCCGGCACTACGACGTGTTCGCGGTGATCCAGAAGAATCCTTTTTTTGATCTGCTTCGGGAATTGGGCCAGGAAAACGTGCTGTATCTGCCTTTGGCCGCGGACCCGGCCTTTCACGCGCCCATGGATCTTTCCGACGTGGACCGACGTCGCTTTGGCGCGGACGTATCCTTTTTGGGCGCCGGCTATCCCAACCGTCAAGTTGCGTTTCGCCAGCTCACCTCTTTGGATTTCAGGATATGGGGCAATGACTGGCCTGCCGATCCGGTGCTGACACCCTGCATGCAGCGCCCCGGCGAGCGCATCACCCCGGAAGAAGCGGTCAAAATCTTCAATGCCACCAAAGTCAACCTGAACCTGCACTCCAGCATCAAGGCCGAGCCCCCGGTTTCCGGCGGGGATTTCGTCAACCCGCGAACCTTCGAGCTGGCCTCCTGCGCCGCGTTTCAGCTTGTGGACAAGCGCTCGCTTCTGCCTGGGCTGTTTTCCGACCGGGAAGTGGCGGTATTCGAAAACATGCCCGGAATGCTCGAGGCCATTCAACACTACCTTACGCGGCCCGCAGAACGCCGGACAATGGCCGAACGGGCCAGGGCCCGCGTGCTGGCCGAACATACCTATGTCCACAGGATGCGCGACCTGTTGGACTTCGCGAGGCAAAGGATCGGACTGGGGGAGGTCGACGCCGGACCAGCGGGCCCACCCAGCCCCTTGGATGGATTGCCGGACGATTTGCGGCACGATGTCCGGGAGCTGCTCAAGGTCTTGAACCTGCCGGAAAGCGTGTCCTTCGAGGATCTGGTCTGGGCTATCCGCCAACGCCAGGGAGCCTTGAACGATTTGGAAACCTCGCTGCTCTTCCTGGACGAATGGCGCAAGCAGTACGTACGGGGGCAATGATTCACAACCGGACGCAATCCGGAAAAACACTTCGCATCCTGTTGCGAATTACAAGTCGCAGCGATTACGCAGCGGCTAATGCCCTGAGGTCCGCGCGGACCTTTTTTGCCGCTAGCCGGATATCCGGTGTGTCGGGAAGGGGAGCCAGAAGTTTTTCAACATAGCCGCGCTCCAGGACCATCTTCCGGGACGTGGTAAAATTCAGGTCGTAAATCCAACTGCAAAGAAGCAGCCGGAAGTCGTTTAACCAGACCATTTTGGTATAGTCGGCCAAGCAGCCTCTCATGATTTGGGAAACAATCTCCGGCGAGCAGGCAGCAGGGTTGTCGCAAAGGCCCAGGGTCACGACGTGGTTGACCGCAGCGTCCGGACGTAAATGCGCCAGCATGACCGCGAAAATATCCAGTTTATCCGCGTCTCGGACCACCTTGGTTGGGACGGCGAAGCGATCAGGCAATCCCGGCGGCAAAAAGCGGCAGTTATGCAAAATCACGGCGGCCAACACGATCTTTTGCAACTCCTGATCCAGAAAACGCAGAAAACCTCGCTGCTTCAGGACGCGGACCCCCAAACGGCCGTGGTTTACGGATTTGCGGTCGTCAAAGGTAGCGTAACGGGCATATTGAGGAAAGCGTCCGATGTCGTGAAACAGGGCTGCCCATACCGCAGTCCGGCCCATCTCTCCTGTCAGGCCCTCCGAGGCGGCAATGGCCCCTGCCTCCCGGAATACCCGCAGGCAATGGTCCAGTTTGAGGAACATGTTGACCCTGTCCCGGCCCACGGGCAGGAAAAAGTCGCGGGCATACCGGCCCAGGGACTGAACAGCATCCTTGAGGTCAGCATCTCCAAAACAGTCCTGCTGATTCTCCCATATCATTTTTCGAGTGCTTTTTGAAGTTTTTCGTATTCCTCCAGCGTGATCTCTCCGGACGCCAGACGGCGACGCAGAATTTCCAGGGCCTGATCCGACGCCTCGCCGGCTTGGGTTTCTTCACGCATCGGTCCGCCGGGACCGAACAAATAGCGCAGCAGATACATGATCAACACCAAGACCAGCCCGATGAAGATGAACTTGGTGAGCATGTTCAGCCAGCCGCCGAGAATCGATGGGCCAAACGGCCAATGACTCCATTCGGACGGCATCTGGGCGGCGAACAACCCCTCTTTGAACAACCAATACGGCATCCCTCCTCCTCTTCTCTCCCGTTCTTCCGGGACGCACAGCCTGTCATCCGCTGACCATGCGCACCTGCTTGAGATCCGTCAATCCGTGCAGGACCTTGAGCAGGGCATCCTGCTTCAGGGTGAGCATGCCGTCGGCAATGGCCTGCTCTCGGATTTCCTCGGTGGGGCTGCGCCGCTTGATCAGGTTTTTGAGCAACGGACTGGTGGTCATCAATTCGTGCACCCCTGTGCGGCCGCGATACCCCTGGTTGCATTGGCCGCAACCCTTGGCCCGATAGAGCGTGATCTCCCTGGATTGAGGCACGAAGCGCTCAAAGCCCGGGCCGAACTCCCCGGCAATATCCTCCATTTCCTGCCTGCCGGGCCGGTACGGCTCCTTGCAGTGTGCACAAAGGGTCTTGATCAGACGCTGGGCCACGACACAAAGCAGGGAGTCCGCGAAATTAAAAGGATCAAGCTCCATGTCCAGCAATCTGGTTATGGTTTCAGGAGCGGAGTTGGTGTGCAGGGTTGTCAGCACCATGTGTCCGGTCAAGGAGGCCTGGACACCGATATGGGCTGTCTCGGCGTCCCGCATTTCGCCGATCATGATCACATCAGGATCGGCGCGTAAAAACGAACGCAATGTTGTCGCGAAATTCAAGCCGATCTTGGGATTGATCTGAACCTGCCGCAATCCTTCCTGGGTGATTTCCACGGGATCCTCAGCTGTCCAAACCTTGCGCTCCGGGGTGTTGATGTAGCTGATGGCCGAATGCAACGTGGTGGTCTTTCCCGAACCCGTGGGGCCGACCACGATGATCAATCCATAGGGTTTGAACACCGCAGACTTGAATTTCGCCAAATTCTCATCCAGCATGCCCAATTTTTCCAAAGGCAGCGGTTTGCCCGAGGACAAGACCCGCAGGACCACGTCCTCATGATTTTCAATGGTTGGCACGATGGCCACCCGGAATTCCACGACTTTGCCCAACTCGGGCAACTTCATGCGAATCTTTCCGTCCTGGGGCAACCGGCGCTCGGCAATGTTCAAATGCGACATGATCTTGACCCGGGAAATCAAGGGCCTGGCCATGCCAGCCCGAATTTTCCGAAACTCATGACACGTCCCATCGATTCGAAACCTCACCGTGCAGAATCGATTTTGCGAATCAGGCTCGATATGAATATCCGATGCGTTGCGCCGCCATGCCTCCACCAGGAGGGCGTTGACCAGCCGGACCACCTCTGAATCGCTGACCCCGGTTTCTTCGTCAATGTCCGGCTCCTCATCGGTCTGCGCTTCGACGGAGTCGCCAAGCTCCAGCAGTTCCTCGGAACCCAGACGCCGGAAAAACATTTCAATATACCCTTGGATGTCTTGCATCAAAGCGACCCGGGGCTCGATCCGGCTGGTTCCGAAGATGAAACGGATCTCGTCCAATCTGGACAAGTCAAAGGGGTTGGCCATCAAAACCACGATTACATTGCCTTCCACAGACAAGGGCGTCCATCCGGAACGCTTCAGATAATCAGGATCCAGTTTGCGTTTTTCAAGCAACTCAAAGGGGGCGTCCGTGTTCGGATCAAAGTCCACAAACGGGGTTTCATAAAAAGCGGCCAGGGAGGCGCCGAGAAGATCTTTCGGAAGTTTAAGCTCCCGCAGAAGCACCTGATCCAAATCTTCCTGGGCATCCTTGGCTTGGCCTGCAAGCTTCGCCAACCGTGATTCGGTCAAATGCCCCTTGGCAATCAACAGGCTGTAACGATGCTTGGGCCGAACCTCACCCTGTTCCATGCTCCCCAGCTTTTCAGCCAATCCTGGATATTCCGGTTCCAGACGGTGCACTTGCCAAAAAGCCTGTTTGGCCTGCACCGTATCCTTGGTCTGCAGCAGGGCCAATCCAAGCTGAAAATACAGGGCCGATTGTTCGTTGACCGCAAGAGCTGTCTCCATCAAGGCCTTGGTCAAAAAATCCGCCAACTTACGATGCTCGCCCATGGCCTTCCAGGATTGCACCAGCAGCGAAATATGCGCAAAAGTCCTTTTGCCGTTCAAATAATCCTGATGGAGGATTTTCGCGGCCTCTTGGAAATTGCCTTTTCGAAAAAACAATTCACCTTGGAGATGCGCCGGCGTGCTTGTCATACTGAACAGATCATCGTTGAATTACTGTTTGTCCGTTGTTGCCGCCCCAAAGATACCACCAGAAAACACTTTCTTTTCTGAGTCCGGGACCCTTTCTATTCCCTTTTCTGTCAGTCGAACTTCAAAGATCAACGCGTCACCCAGAGCCTCGGACGAATGCTCCAGACAAATCCAGTCCCAAAAAATTTTCACCGCGGCTTCCAAATGATGCGGTTGATAATCCGGAAAAATCGTCACGCCACGCATGCCCAAAAGGATCGGAATTCGAATGTGTGAATGACTGGTGACACTCAGGTTCCATGCCTGCACATGCTGAATCAGCCGCTCCATAAGCAAGGGAAGATGGGCGCTGCCCACATCCGGCGCGACAAGGCAGTATTCGCCTTGTTCCAATTTGCCGAGACGATCGTAGCTGCGCAAACTGTTGCGAATGGCCGTGGAAAGATCACGCTCCAGCCACTCGACCATCATACGCCCATGATTGAGATGAATGGACTCCAGACCTTGAAAACGGAACAGCACCACGGAGAGAGCCGCTTTTTTGCGGAAAATCTTATTCAACTCCTCGTGCAGGACCTTTTTCAGGCCGGGTGCGGTGTATATCCCCGAAGACAACTCCGTCTGATGCATAGGGGCCCGAAGTTGTCTGGTCCGAAGGGCTTTGACAGCCTTGTTCACCCGCCAGGCAAGTTCCCCCGGAAAATATGGACGTAAGAGATAGTCATCAATGCCGGCCTCATCCAAGGGGAATTTTTCAAAGAATTCCCCGGCAGCAATGACAATAACCTGGGGGCATTGCGTTTCGAACCGATTCCTGTGGCGCAAAAGATGGATAAAATCAAACCCTCCGATGTCTGTTGGCTCGGCCATCGCTAAAACAAGGTCAACATCCTTGCGGTCTTCCAGGATGCTCAAGGCCTTCAGGTGACTGTTGGACCAGACTACACCAAACCCGAGTCGCGAGAGTTCCGCCTCCACCACCTTGGCTTGATCCGAGTCCGATTCAATAAGCAAGATTATGCCTTGACTCATTGCACCGTCCAGATCTTCTTCAGATTGTTCCAAAGCCATTTTGATACCTTGCGAAAACGTTTTCCTTGCAAGCATTGCCCCGCACCCGCGGGCAATCTACAACGCGTGTACTTCCCGCATTGGTGAAAAGCAACACAATTGACTTCCTTGACGTCAGTCCTTATGCCTCGATCTCTTCATAGAAAGTTCATTGAAGTAATTCGGCAACAGCCTGAAAAAACGATCACCACCAAGGAGCCGCACATGTCCTGGATAGCCATCGCCCGTTTTGACGCATCAGACCCGGAGGCCCAGCGCGCCATGCGTCACTGGGAAGAAGCGGCCGAAGACGTCGGCCTGATTCCAAACTCCAATGTTCATCTGGAGCAAGAGGGAACGGAACTGAAGCTTTTCATTAGCGAAACGCTCAATGACTTTTTCAACGGTCAACCTGGTTCCAATTATTTGTAAGCATACTGACCAACCTTTATCCGGCCGCACGCAGCCGGCGCTTGTCGCCCACGCGCACAGTCATCTTTTCCTTGTCCAGATATTCCAGGAGGGGAATGGTGTACTTGCGGGAAAGACCGGTTAGGGTTTTGAAATCCATGGGTTCCATCTCCTCCTTTTCCCTGAAAAAATCCAGGATCATCCTTTTAAGCTGATTGATGGCTTGCATGGTAAAAAACATGTCCTCTTTGACCTTGACCAGTTCGCCCTGTTCCTGGAGCAGGCGAAAGACCGCAGCCGCATCCTTCATTTCCAGGTCGAGGGGAGCAAGGACTTCCTTGACGTTGGGCGGGGTCAGCCCTCCGTGTTGAAAGGCCTGCAGGATGATGCCCCTGAGCTTGGCCTGGTCCGAGGCCAAAGACACCTTGTGCCCGGGCAGCCGGAACAATTCACCTTCCGCGATCAGGTTCTCTCGTTTTATGGTGCGCTCCAGGACAAAGTGAAACAGCTTGGGATGCAGACTCTTGCCCCAGCCCGAAGCCAGAGCGCCTCTGGAGATCCCCTGCTTCATGGATTCCTTGCGGTGGAATTCCGCGACAAACTCAACAATGCCTTGGCTCAGACTCTGCACCAGCCCGCCGTGAACATACGTTCTGTTATCGCGCTCGAACAAAAAGGCTTCCTGTTTGCCGCCTAATAGTTGGAGCATTTTTTCCAGTTCCTTGGATTCCAGACAGGTCAAAACCCGCAACTGTGCGAAGCTGAGCCCGAAAAGGCCGGCCAGCTCCAATTGCAGCAGGATGCGTTCCTCGCCTTGGGCTTCGGCCAGCCGGGCCAAACGCTCCACATGGGGCGAATACCGTTTCACCTTGCGGCCCAAGGGGTTGATCAACGCCCCGCCGGCCACTGTACGCAGGGGAGAAAAGGAGCGGAGCACGCAGCGGTCGCCGTACATGCCGACCATGGGCTCCTCGAACCTAACCTGAGTGATGGCCGTTTGGCCGGGCTCCAGTTTGTCCCGGTCCAGAAAGTAGATCCGGGCCAGGGTTTCTTTGGTGCCGTGATGAAAATGGATTTGGGTGCGATGCTTCAAAGCCTTGGGAGAGGAAGCCAGACAAGTCAGCTCCAGATCCCAGGTAGTGTCGGAAAAGAGCGTTCCCGGATGAACCAGGACCATGCCCCGCTCCAGTTCCTCGACCTCCACTCCGTGCAGGTTCACGGCCGTGCGCTGACCGATTTCGGCCTGTTCCTGGGAATCACCGTGCACCTGCAGCCCGCGGACTTTGCTCTTTTTCCCCCAAGGCGATATTTCCAGGTCGTCACCCACCTTGAGCGTCCCGGAAATAACCGTGCCTGTGGTCACAGTTCCATGGCCGCGCATGGTGAAGACCCGGTCTATGGGCAGGCGAAAAACGTCCGAGCGCGGTTCCCTACTGAATTCCCGGGCCAAACCCGCGATCTGCTCCTTCAGCTCTGCCAGCCCTAGCCCCTTGTGCGCGGAAACCGGGACCACCGGCGCCTGGTCAAGAAAAGTCGGTTCCAGAAAGGCGCGCACATCCTCCTGAACCAGCTCCAACCATTCCTCTTCCACCATGTCCACCTTGGTCAGGGCCACCAAACCCCGGCGAATGCCCAGCAAAGTGCAAATTTCCAAATGCTCCTTGGTTTGGGGCATGACCCCTTCGTCCGCTGCGATGACCAAAAGGACAAAATCAATGCCTGCGGCGCCAGCCACCATGTTCTTAACAAAACGTTCATGTCCGGGCACGTCCACCACGCCCAGCCGTATCCCCCCCGGCAAATCCAGGAAAGCAAAGCCCAATTCAATGGTGATGCCCCGTTTCTTCTCTTCTTGAAGCCGGTCGCAATCGATCCCCGTGAGGGCCTTCACCAAACTGGTCTTGCCATGGTCAATATGTCCGGCCGTGCCCATGATGATCGGCATAGAGTCCTCCTAACTCCTGAAAAAAGCCTGATAGGCCTTTACCGTGGCGTAGAGGTCGGCCTTGCTGGATATTTCCCAGGGGCTGTGCATGCTTAAAAGCGCCGGACCAAAATCAATGATGTCCAGCCCGTATTCAGCCAAATGCTTGGCCACGGTGCCGCCGCCACCCAGGTCCACCTTGCCCAGTTCGGCCATCTGCCAGGGCACTCCGGCGTTTTCCAGTAAGGCTCGAAACCAGGCCACATATTCAGCGTGGGCATCGTTGGCTCCCACCTTGCCCCGGTGCCCGGTGAACTTGCAAAAGCATGGCCCATGGCCGAGCTGTGCCGCATTGAGTTTATCGTGCAAATCTTGAAAATCCGGGTCCATGGCGGCGTGCACGTCGCCGGAAACAGCCTTGGAGGCATAGAACACCGCGGAGAGTCGAGCCCTAGGGTCCCAGGCGTCCACTAAATCCTGCAGACAATACTCGAAAAAGCGGGACTTGGCCCCGGTGGAACCCTCGGAACCGATTTCTTCCTTGTCCCAGATCACCAGCAATTGGGTATGGTTGGGCTTGGTTTCAGCCAAAAAAGCCTGCAGTCCGCTGAATACGCAGATGCGATCGTCCTGGCCGTAGCCGCCCAGTAGGGCGCCGTCCAGACCCACGGGCCTGGCCGGTCCTGCAGGCACGGCATGCAGCTCCGCGCTGTACAGGTCCTCTTCCTCCAGGCCAAAGCGATCGTGCAGCAACTCCAGGACCATACGCTTGACGGGCTCCTTGTCGCCGTTTTTGGAATCGACTCTTTTCTTAATCTTTGCCGGAGCGTGTCCGAAAAGGATATTCAATTTCTCCGCTTCAAAGGCCTCGGAAACTTTTTTTTCCATCTGTTTCTGGGCCAAGTGGGGCAGCAAATCGGCGATGGCAAAAACCGGTTCGGCGGGATCCTCGCCCAAACAGACCGGAATCACCCGACCGTTCTTGAGGGCCACCACGCCGTGCAGAGCCAAGGGCCGAGCCAGCCATTGATGCTTGAGAATGCCGCCATAGTAGTGGGTCTTGGCCTGAGCAACAAAGCCGTTCTCCAGTAAAGGCCGTTGCTTAAGATCCAGGTGCGGTGTGTCCCCATGGGCGCCCAGCAAACGAAAGCCTTGGCCGAGCGGTTTTTTGCCGGGCCTGGCCAAAACAATGGTTTTGCCTCGCAAAACAAACATCGCCCCGTCTGGCGCAATGCCTTCGGCAAAACCAGCTTTTTCAGCCAGTTCCCGCACACGGGCCACGGTTTCCCGTTCGGTTTTACAGCGGGTCAAAAAAGTCAGATATTCCTTGGACAAGACGTCCATTTCCTTGCGCTGCCTACCGGAAGAATAAACCTCCCAGCAATTTTTCAATGCAAATTCCAACGTGCTCATTCTGAAATTCCTCTGTCAATCCTCTTGTATGTTCAGGGGGTTCAAAGTCCGTATTAATTTCCATATAGTCGGCGCAGGTTCTGATGTCGACTTGGGGGTTGAATCAGAGCGCCTGCCCCAGAACCCGAGCCGCTGCACCATGTTCGGCGTCATCCAGTGTCCGGGGATCCAAACAGAAATAATCCTGCTCGATGCGACCAATCAGGGGGGGATCGATCTGCAAAAGGCGCACCTTGAGTTCGTCCACGGTCAAATCATCCCGTCGTGGACGCACACCCACCAAGGTCGTTGGGAGATCCCGTTCCGGATAGGCCCCGCCTCCAACTCGGGATGCCCCAGGAAACTGGGCAACGTCAATTCCTGAACCAAGCTTGCGGCGCAGAAGCCTGGCCAACCGACCCGCCTTGCGTCGCAATTCCTCTGACGAGGCGGTAATCATACGCAAAGTTGGGATCTCCCGCCGGGCCAATTCCGGATCAAGATACAAGCGTAATGTGGCCTCCAAAGCAGCCAGAGTCATCTTATCGATGCGAAGAGCCCGGTTCATGGGATTTTGCTTAATCGGATCAATGAAGGATTTGCGTCCGACAATGATCCCGGCCTGGGGCCCGCCCAGAACCTTGTCTCCACTGAACGTGACCACGGCAGCGCCGGCGGCTATGGCCTCTTGAACCGTGGGCTCATGCTCCAGGCCGTAAGGTGTGAAGTCAAAAAGATTGCCGCTGCCCAGATCCTCCAACACCGGCAAACGGTGCTTCTCGGCAATGGCCACCATTTCCGGCAGGCTGACCTCTTTGTGGAAGCCGATGATCCGGAAATTGGAGGTGTGCACCTTGAGCAAACCCGCCGTATCCGGACCGATGGCCCGTTCATAGTCATGGATATGGACGCGATTCGTGGCGCCCACTTCACGCAAGACGGCCCCGCTTTTGGCCATTACCTCGGGAATGCGGAATGATCCGCCGATCTCCACCAACTGCCCCCTGGAAACCACCACTTCCCGGCCCTTGGCCAAGGTGTCCAGCATGAGCAACACTGCCGCGGCATTATTGTTCACCACCAGGGAGGCTTCAGCTCCGGTCAAGCGGCAAAGCAGTTCCTCCACGTGGGAATAGCGGGTGCCCCTAAGCCCCGTAGCCAAGGAAAATTCCAGATTGGAATAGTGGGCGCAGGCATCCTTCACCGCCTCCACTGCCTGCCGAGCCAACAAGGAGCGTCCAAGATTGGTATGCACTACCACGCCGGTGGCGTTGAGCACCCGGCGAAAGTGGGGCCGGGAAGTCCGCTGCAAAAATGCGTTCAGGCAAGATTCCAAGGCCGACCATTGTAAATCCTCGGGCTTGGAGATCCGTCCGGAGCGAATATCCTCCCGCAGGTGATCCAGAAAAAGATTGATCAAATCCTTGAGCAACGGCCGGGGCAAATGGGCAAAGCGCTCCTGCCCCGTTGCACGTTGCAAGACCATGTCGACTGAAGGCAGCAAACGAAAAAGCTTGGACATGACATACTCCTGCCGACAGCATGCAAGCTGCGGGCACGATTTCAGTTGGTACAAACTCCCGGGAAATATGCCTGGCTAGGGTTCCAACCATTGGGGATGTTGACGATAGACCTCGGCCAAAAGATACAGCGATCCACATATCAACACCGGCTCGCCAGCCTGGAGTGCCTTGTGCAAGGCCTCAGCAACGTTCGCAACGGACTGCGCACTTTTCCCAAGGGCTGCGACTGCTTCCCGGGCAGGCCGGGCGCGTTCGTACATCGGCAGTTGAGGAACAAAGATCGGCCCGCTTGTCAATCGCAGCACAAAACGAACCATGCCCTCCAGATCTTTGTCCCGCATGCAGTTGAAAACCATGGCCCGCGGCTGGATCCGCAATTTTTCCAGGGCGTGCGTCAAAATTTTCAGTGCTGGGACATTATGAGCGCCGTCCAGTATGATTTCCGGGGGGCCAACAATGCGTTGTAGGCGGCCGGGCCAGGACGACGCTGACAAGCCTTTACGACAAGACTCCTCATCCACTTTCCAGCCTCTTTTTGCGCACAATTCCAGCCAACCGGACAGGGCCAGCCTGGCATTGCCGATCTGGTGCTCCCCAGCCAAGCCGGGCTCCAAAACATTCATTTCAGGATATCCGCGCAAAAGAACATCCGTCGTCAGAACCCGTGCTTTTTTCCGCCTGGCTTCCTGTTGTAAAACCTCCATGGCCTGCGGCTCTTGTGGACCTGTAACGGCGGTGCTGCCGATCTTGATTGCCCCAGCCTTGTCCCGGGCTATGAACTTCAGGTCAGGACCGATGAGCTGTTCGTGATCCAGGCCCATAGGCGTATACAGCACCGCGTCAGGTTTCCAGGCCGAGGTGGCGTCGTTTTTTCCCCCTAACCCGGCCTCCAGCACAATCAGGTCCAGACCCGAGGAACAAAACCCATACATGGCAACGAGCGTCAGCAGTTCAAAGTAGGTCAGCTTCATATCCCAAACATGCGCCTGGACCTGATTGGCCCATGCCAAAACCTGTTCAGTCGAAGCACAGCGGCCGTTGATGCGGATACGCTCACGAAACGAAAGGAAATGCGGCGATGTGAACAGACCGGTGCGCTGGCCATGGGCCTGGGCTATCTGGGACAAAAAAAAAGCCGTGGACCCTTTGCCGTTGGTGCCCACGATCTGGGCCAAAACCGCAGAGGGCTCAATCAGACCCAACCGCCTGCGAGCCGTTTGCATCCGCTCCATGCCCAGGCGCATATGAAACATGCCCAGCCCGGTGAGATACTTCTCAAAAGCGGAAAAATCAGTAAATCTAGAAATCAATGTCTTCGCCGTCACGCAGCAGGTGATAGGAATAGCCTGTCAGGGCCTGCTGCAGCTGCTCCTGGATTTCCATGGAAAAGGGCGACTTCATGTGGGAAATGAACACCTTGGGCCGGACTTTCAAATTGTCCAGTTCCTTGCGCAATAATCGGGGGGTGAGATGTTTGGACAGCAGGGCCAGATGCTCCATCCCATTGGGAAAGGAGGCTTCAATGATCAGGTGTTCCAAGGAAAAGGGCAGTCCGTTCATGAAGTCCCACCAATCATGAGTCGGCCCGGTGTCTCCGGTAAAGGCGAAGTGGCTGTTGGTTTCCGGCTGCCAAAACACGTATCCCGAGGCGGCTTGGGCGTGATTGACCGGAAACGCGGCTACCCGCAAACCTTGCACATTGACCCATTCCCCCGGTGCAAGGGGATTGCGCTCCAAAACAGGGTTGGTTGTGGCTGGTAAAATTGTAAAGTCCGGCCAGATGGTATCATTTAAAAGATGGCTTTGAATACTTTCCAGCACCGGCTTCAACCCTCTGACACGCACCGGACCATGACCGTCTCGGACCACTAGTTCGATCAGGTTATCGGCCAAAAACAAAATATCCTTGATGTGGTCCAAGTGGGCATGGGTGACAAAAATTTCCTTGATCATGGATTGCTGTGACAAAGACAGGCTGGAAGTGACTGACCCGGCGTCCAGCAGGATTGTCTCGTTAATGAGAAACGAGGTCAGATTGTACCCCGGCAAATCCGAACCGGAACATCCAAGCACGCGCAGACGCATGGAAAGACTCCTGGTTGATGGTGACAGGCGCTGACAGTGATCACACAGACGTCAGCATTCGCATATCCAGAGAATGAAGGTCAATCGCCGTCCAGGGTAAGAGCGCAGACAGCTTGACCGCCTCTTGGTCATGGGGTATCGCTTGTACAACAACAAACACCCAAGGCGGGTGGATTTCATGGCCAGGGCGAACCGATGCGGTTCTGGGACGCCCTGGCCTTTCATCATCCGGAAGTGACGTCAAAACGAGGCCATAATACTATTATATCGGCGTGCACACTTAAGCAAGGCAGGAAACCATGGACACAATCCCCATTTCAATGGAAGGTTTCAGACAACTGGAAAAGGAGTTGGAACGCTTGAAAAAGGAACGCCCCGAAGTAATCGAGGCGATCAAGACGGCTCGGGAAGAGGGTGATCTGCGAGAAAACGCTGGTTATGACGCGGCCCGGGAACGACAGGGGATGCTCGAGGCGCGGATCAAGTATATCGAATCGCGCATGTCCCGCTTCAATGTCATCGACCGCAAGACCCTGGGCGGCACCAAGGCCATCTTTGGTGCCACCGTGGAAATCGAGGATCTGGACAGCCAGGAACTCAAGAAATACACTCTGCTTGGACCGGATGAAGCCGATCCCAATGCAGGCAGCATCTCCGTTGCCTCACCCGTCGGGCGGGCCCTGCTGGGCAAAGAGGAGGGCGACGAAGTGGTGGTGGAAGCCCCTCGAGGCAAAATTCGTTACGAAGTGCTCTCCATCAGCTTCAATGCCTAGGAGAGACTGCAACAAAGCCACCACTATTCATAAATCCATGAATATCCAGGCTGGCCAGGAAGTCTCACTGGACATTGAAAAACCCGTTCTGGGTGGGCATGGCCTTGGCCGACTGAACGGTATGGCCGTGTTCGTGGAAGGGTCCCTCCCCGGCCAGCGAGTTCAGGCCAGGATCACTGCGCTGAAGCCCAGGCATGCCTGGGC
>DSBL01000097.1 GCA_011049455.1 Desulfonatronum sp.
CGTCCAACAGAAGACTGGTCGGTTTGTCTGCTGATGGAGATCAGGGAGCTGTTTCCGTCCTGCCTGAGCAGCAACAGCAGTCTGTCGGTATTGTACGAATAGTATCCGCCCGTATTCGTATCCGGAGTGTTTTCCTCCCTCTCCATGCCGTACACGGCATGGATTTCCCCGTCTTGCAAATTTTTCCAGATCAGGGGGATGTTTGTTTGGGGTTCCTCTTCCCATGCGCCGACACGGACCACCGAAGGATGAAACAGCGATGAAGGAAGCCCTGGCTGATAGAGGTAGGCGATAATTTTTTCCACAGGACTGGAAATTTCATATCCGAAGTACGCGCCAGTGGCCCCGTGCAGATTTTCAATCTCCCAGTCGGCATGGGTAGGGGCCATGTTGTGAACAAAATGCAAAAGCGGGGAAAGTTCATCTACGCCGACGGGTTGTTTGGTCTGGACGGCATCCACGAGCATTGCCAGGGACTGGGATACATCGGCGGGAAGTTTTGAAGATGATTGGTGTTCGGCGTAAGTGAATGTGGATGTTCCCATATGTCCAAGAAAGACCGTCAAGCCCAGCAAGACGATGGAAAAAAATCTCAACGGCGGGAACTGGCCAAAAAGAGTATGCTTCATTGAAACGAACTCCACGATGCGAGGTTTGTTTTGGGCAGCAATTGAGGTGGCTAAAGCTGCTGTGCAAAGCATATTTCCATGAAAAGTGTCTGAAAGTCAATAGGTTAACAGTTGTTTTGAAAAAATTGGCGAGTTGAGAACCAACTTCGGATCAGACAGTTTTGTACGGGAAAAACAGCCTGACCTCTGTGCCGGTTTTGCGATCGGAAAAAATATCCACATGCCCGCCATGATCACGCATGATTTTGTGCACAATGGCCAATCCCAAACCAGCTCCATCCTTACGCGTGGTATAAAAGGGTTCCAGGGCTTTTTCACGCTGTTCTTCGTCCATGCCGCGCCCGTTGTCCCGCACAAAAATCCAAACCCCTGCGGCATTGTTGCCGCTTTCCCGTCCAGGAGCTGTGCCCGCTGTGGAACCGACACGCACTTTCCCATCCTGTTGCGGCAGGGCCTCCTGCGCGTTCATGACCAGATTGAGCAAGGCTTGCTTGAGCAGATCCTGATCGGCCCAAACAACCGGAACGGAAAAGTCTTGCTCAATCACGGCTTGACGATTTTCAAGATCAAGGCGGACCAGGTTGCACAAATTCTCAAACAGTATGTCCAACTGAACAAGACTTTGTTTCGGAGGTCGAGGCTTGGAGAGAAAGAGCATGTCCGTGATCACCCGGTTCAAGCGGTCGGCCTCGCTGACCATTGTGTGGGCATAGGTTTGCTCGGGTTCCTGAAGGGATAATTTGGAGGCAAAGTACTGGGCGAAACCGCGCAGGGCGCTCAAAGGGTTGCGAATTTCGTGGGCCACGGCCGCGGCCAGTCGACCAATGGCCGCGAGGCGTTGGGCCTCCTGGAGGCTGGCTTCCAGGGTTTTGATGCGGGTTCTGTCGCGCACCAAGACCAGGGTGCGGTTGTCCAATTCACACTGCTCGTGCAGCGGCAGAGTCAATACCTCCAGAAATCGATTTTCAAACGAATACTGGCACCAGGCAATATCGGTCTCGCAGTGTCCATTTTTCCCCAGGGTTCTGTGCAGGGACAAGTCATGCCACTGCATCCCGGCCAATTGTGTACCGCGTCCGAAAATCAACATGGCAGCGGGATTGGCCGAACGGATGATGCCGTTGCAGTCCAGGGTCAGGAGGCCGTCCGGCAGGTTGTCCAGCAACTGGGATTGGAAGTGTTCCAGTTCCCTGACCCGGCTGCCCTGTTCGCGCCGCTTGAGCAGGGTGAGCAGGGCAAGCCAGAGTGCCGCTGAGGCGCCCAGGATGTAGGCTGTTTGCCAGAGGGCGGCTCGGCGCGCATCCTGATACATGAGCAGGTGTTCGTTCATGTCAAGGCCAAGAATCAAAAACGGTCGGCTTTCCATGGGCAGATGCTCAGGCCGCAAAGGAGCCGGGGAACTCAGAAAATGTCTGGCCAGCAGTGGCTTGGTGCGGTGGGCAAACAGCAGAACCTGTTGGTTGTTGAAGGTGGCAAAACCGTGCCATTGTCCGCGTTGGCGCAGGGCGGCTAAGTTTTCTTCGGTGAATATCTTGAACTTCGCTATGTTTTCCGATGACAGCAGCATCTGCCCGGCATTGTCCATGACGCCAACGAAGAGTACGTTCGGGGAGGCCAGTAATTCCTGAAAAAAGGTATCGAACAGGGGGCGTTCCGAACGCATGCCCCTGGAATGACGCATGCCCCAGCCCATGTTGCCTTCCACTCCGGAGGCGATGGTCTTGGCCGCCAGGATCATGTGTTGATCCGCGGCGAGTCTTTGCTGGCGCAGGTTTTGCCAAGTCAAAAAGCTGAGGCTCAGCCCCAAAACCAGCAAAGCCAGAAGCGCCACGAATATGGTTTTCTCTCGATGAATGGGCGGCAGGATATGCATAGGTGAAACAAGAACGGCCGCCTTTATGGGGCGGCCGGAAAGCTTCAAGGGTTTTATTCGGAAGGAATAGCCCGCGGTGTTGCCATTCTCGGGCAGTTCCCCAAGGATCCTTGGGGAGACATGGATTTGCGTCCGCTCAAGACGTGGCCTTTTGCGCTGCGATTCATGCCGCCGCGAACCAGATGACCGGTTTTCTCAAAAACCTTGCGTCGGTAATCATTTTGCGCAGACAAGATTTTTTCATGCAAGGTCGTGATTTCGCTGGTCACGGAGGAGATCATTTTCTGAACGGCCTGGGGTGCTGCGAGAAGGACATCCAGTTCGGCCTGCTTGGCTTTCATTTGCAGACCCAAGGGCATGACCGTTTTACGGTGTTCGTCTCGCAGCCTCAAGATCGTTGCCTGCTGCTCCTCGGTCAGGCCGCTGTACGGACCTGCTTGTCCAGCAGAGGCCTGGACCTTTCCGGAACGTGGAGCATTTTGCTGGAATTGTTGGGCCACGGCTGCCGTGGACAGCAGCACAAGGGTTAAGAGTGTCAAGGTGGCAAGTGAATAACGTCGCATGGGAAACCTCCAAAAGGATTATGGTGAATGATATGGAGGTTACTTCAAAACTTGTGCCGAAAAAGAAAAACAATGTTTTTAGAAGGTTGTTGGCAGGCAGGGGCAGACGGCAAATATTTTATGCAATTTTTTGCACATATGAAATAAAAAATACGCAATTTATTGCATTACGCCTTTTCAGCCGTGAAAGCAGAACCCATGGCGGTATTCTATTTGTTGCAACGCAGATTTTTGATGCTGTCTTTAAAAAGCACCTCAATCACGTTTGGCTTCATGAATTTTTGCACATATCCCAGGCCGAACCGTTGATGATCAATGACATCCCCTGTTTGGAAGGCGCAGTCCATGGCATAGGGAAGAATAGGCTCACCTGATGCCTCGTTGATCATTTTTGTCCAGTGTTCGAGAACCTCAGAGGGCTTTTTTGCGGGAACAGGCGCGAGTTTTTTGTTTTTTGCCGGGCGGGGGGAAACGGTTTTCGGCTTCTCCACAGGGGAGCGATAGGCATGCCGCCCGCCGCAGACCTTGCATTGTACCTTGGCGATGGTGCCCTCAACCATGACCACCACGTGATGCTCCGTAGCTCCCTTGCATTTGCGGCAGATCGATTGAATGGAACTTCCAGCCTGGATTGTGTTGTTGGTCATGACAATTCCTTTAACTTGGAGATGAGAAAAAATTCGCCACGCGGGACGGTTTTCTGTGTGGCGCCATGGTTGACATGATTACCTCTTTCCCATGAAACAGGCAATTGTTGGCTTGTTGCATTTTTTACAGGGGTACTGAGGTGGAGAGATCGTTTGAAATTCGGCTTGCAGCAGTGCTTTGCGGGTTGCTCAGCCAGGGTCTGCGCTTGGATTCAACCTGTTGCAAGACCATTGCCCAGGTCTTGGATACAGATGATGTCTCGCAGCTGGAGGTTTGCTTGGCGCGACGCAGTGACGCCGAGGCAGAGTCCATGAGAGCTTTGGCATTTTTCCCGGATGTGAGGTTGGCCCTGGCTGTGGAACAGTGGCTTGTCAGAGAGCATGGGGATTTATCCGCCACAGCATTGAACATGGATGTCCTGGCCTTTGCCCTTGATGGCGCGGGAGTTCGTTTAACGCTGCCTGGTATGGGAGAAATACGATTGTCATTTCGTCAAGACGATGCCAGGCAATTCTTGAAGCGCCTTCATTTGGACAAGCATGTGCCTCAAGGCGTTGCTGCGTTGTTGCGAAAGTATTCCGACACCTTGGACGAACAGACAATCTTAGGGGTGCGCATATTGTGTAAAAGGATCCAGGTGGATTGGTCGCCGGCCAAGAAGAAGTTTCTTTTAGCCTTGCTGCGAGGTTCTTGTCGCGCTGATCCAAGGGACGAGTTGCGTACACATCTTTTGCCTCTGCTGGAGTGGTGTCTTGGTTTTTTAAGCCATGTAGGCGAAGATGTTCCCACGGCCCTCTCGTGCCGTCGAGACAGTCTGCGCAAGCATTTGGACCAAGTCGAGGAAGTAAAAATAATACGGGAAAAGTATAATTTTGAAACACGCCGCATGCTGGGCATGGTTGAACCCAGCATTGATCCGACGGCCTTGCGCAAGGAGATGATCATGGTGGATATGGCGGCCAAGGCGACAGATATCAATCCCTTTTTTGCTTCAGCCACGGAATGGGATTTGGGTAATGCGCCCAGCATGCAACAGGCGATAAACGTCCTGGACGAGAATTCCGGGAGCAATTATACTCACAATATTGGGTGTATCGTAAAACCTCAACCATAATGCTGTGGCCCTTGCAGGGAGCTTGCTGCAGTCGGCCCATGGAGCGCTTATGACCCAGGAATCACCCCAACGGAATCTTGCCTTGGACCTTGTTCGCGTGACCGAGGCCGCGGCACTGGCCTCTTCCAGGTGGCTGGGCAAAGGAGACAAGGAAAATGGGGACGCCGCAGCCGTGGACGCCATGCGTTTGAGCTTCAACGCCCTGGACATCAACGGCGTGGTGGTTATTGGCGAAGGTGAAAAGGACGAGGCCCCGATGCTGTTCAGCGGTGAGCATTTGGGCACGGGCCATGGTCCGGATGTGGATGTGGCTGTGGATCCGGTGGAAGGTACCCGTCTACTGGCCTTTGGTCGTCCCAATGCCATTGCCGTGGTGGCGTTGGCGCCGCGGGGGACCATGTACAACCCTGGTCCGGCATTTTACATGAAAAAGATGGCCGTGCCTTTTGAAGCCAAGTATCATGTGGACATCAAGGCCCCTGTGGCCGAAAATTTGCGGCGCGTGTCCAAGGCCCTGGGAAAATCCGTGGACGACATGGTCGTCTTCGTGCTGGACAAACCTCGCCATGCCGATCTGATTCGACAGATCCGCGAGGCCGGCGCAAGGATCCAACTGCATACCGACGGCGACGTGGCCGGGGCGTTGATGTCCGTGACCCCGGGCAGCGAGGTGGACATGATGATGGGGACCGGGGGAACTCCTGAGGGCATTCTGGCCGCAGTGGCCATCAGGATCATGGGCGGTGAAATGCAGTGCATGCTGGACCCGCAATCGGACAGTGAGCGGCAGACCCTTTTGGATGCCGGGTACAGTCTGGAGCGTGTTTTGACCGTGGATGATTTGGTTCAAAGCGAGGATGTATTTTTTGCCGCCACGGGCATTTCCGGGGGGACGTTTCTCAAGGGGGTAACGTTCACTGGCAAGGGCGCGGTCACTCACTCCATGGTCATGCGCGGCAAAACCGGCACGTTCAGGCGCATCGAGGCGCACCACTCCTTTGCCAAGCTGATGCGCATCAGCGCCATTGAATACTGATTGTCATTGGATTTGCCCGGCAGCATGTCAAGCGAAGCAGGAGTTGTATTGATCGGTGAATGCCTGCCATGGCAACATCCTGGAAAAACCATTGTCGCACGAGGAAACCATGAATAGAAAAAAGCCCGCCATCATTTCTCCGTCGCTGTTGTCGTCGGATTTCAGCCGATTGGCAGAGGAACTGGCCGCCCTGGAGCAGGCCGGGGTGAAGTGGGTGCATTGGGACGTCATGGATGGGGCCTTTGTGCCGAACATCACCTTTGGCCCCCCGGTGATCAAGGCCTGCCGGCAGAACAGCGAGCTGTTTTTCGACGTGCATCTGATGATTGAGCAACCGGACCGATATCTGGCGGATTTTGTGGACGCCGGGGCGGACTTGCTCTGCGTGCATGTCGAGGCCTGCCTGCATCTGGAGCGGACAATCTCGGAAATCGTTCGGCTGGGCGCCAAGCCGGCAGTATCCCTGAATCCGCACACCCCGCTTCATGTCCTGGAGTACATCCTGCCGCAAGTGCATATGGTACTGATCATGAGCGTCAATCCTGGCTTTGGCGGTCAGAAATTCATTCCTTTCAGCACCCGCAAGGTCAGGGAATTACGGGATATGATGGAACAGCAGGGGGTGGATGCACACATTCAGGTGGACGGCGGGGTTACACCGGCGAACATTCGAGAGCTTGCGGACTGCGGTGCGGATGTGTTCGTTTCCGGCTCCGCTTTTTTTGGTTTTCCGCCTTATGCCCAGCGTCTGAAAACCTTTCTTGATGCAGTAAAATAGGGACCGCGTCACGCGGTTTTCAGCAATAATCCCTGTCGTCCACGCCCCTCCTGCATATCCGTCTTAAAACGTCCGTAACAGTACGACTTCTCGCGCTCTTTCTCCAGTTTCAACGATCATCAAACAGCCTGTTGTCTTTTTGCCAAGACTTGCGTGGTTGCATGCAACGTCCCTGACCCGGCCCAGCGCCGGGTCAGGGGGACGCAGGAGGCGATTGCCGAAGCGACATGGGGCAGACGGGTGCATTCCCGGAAGCTACTGGTCCGAAGGGGCGCTTTCCTGCGTGTCAGGGGTCTGCACCACATCCAGCAGTTCGATCTCAAAGACCAGGGTGGAATTGGGCGTGATCACCGGCCCGGCCTGCTGTTCGCCATAGGCCAGCTCCGCGGGGATGACCACTTCCCATTTCGCGCCCTTGGACATGAGTTGGAGGATTTCAGTCCAGCCCGGGATCACTCCGCCCACCGGAAAAGTGGCGGGCTCGCCGCGTTCCTGGGAGCTGTCGAATTGTGTGCCGTCCACAAGTGTGCCTGTGTAGTGCACGGTGACAATATCCTCGGCCAGAGGCTTTTGCCCTTGGCCAGGCGTGAGTTCCCGGTAAAGGATGCCGCTTTCAGTGGATTGCACTCCCTCCTGCTTCTTGAATTCTTCCATAAAGGCCGCGCCTTTTTCCTTGTTTTCCGAGGATTGCTGCTGGAGCATGGCCATTTGTTTCTGGATCAGGTCCTGCTGAAGCGCCACCAGGGTTTCACGCAATTCCTCTTCGGTCATCAGGGGCTGGCCGCCTTTCCCCAGTCCGTCGCGCAACCCCTGGGCCAGGGCTTCAGCGTCGATTTCAAAGTCGCCTTGGGCAATGTTTGAACCGATGTCCATGCCGATGGCATAGCTGGTCTTTTGAATCTTGGTTTCCAGTTGCACGGAAGAAGTGGCGTTTTTTGGGGACGTGGCGTTTTGCTGGCCGCAAGCCAGCATCAGCAGGCACAGCCCGGAAACAAGGATCAATGGACGAAGATTCATGACGTCTCCTTATGTGTTTGGGTTGGAATCATGTGGAATTCTGTTGTGGTTCATGCAAAAGGATATCCATGCAGAGCCTGCAATGCCTGATCCGCAAGGATTTCGGCCGGGATGTGCAAGGATCATCAATGGCCGATACTGGTTGGGAGGCTGTGGAAAAAACAGAGCGACCAATAAAATTGGCCGCCTGGGTTTTTCATAAAAGTATGTCAGGTTGCGGATCAAGCCCGGAAGCTGTTTGAAAATTACTCTTGTGCTGGGGAGAAGCTGTCGGCCGGGGCCATGAACACGGCCTGGACCCGCTGTTTTTCGCCCCCCTGGACAACGCCCCTGTTTTCCTGAATGTGATAGGTGATCACTTCCCCGGAAATGGATCCTTCGCCATCCTTGAGCACGGGATTGCCTTCCATGACGATCACTCCTTTCTTAGTCCAGTAGGTGGCTTTTTCACTGGTGCCGAGTTGATTGTCACGTTGGATGCGCACCTTGCCTTCGGCCAGCAGCTTCTCGATATCCCTGGAGGCATCCGGTCCCATAGACGCTTGCGTGGCTGAGCCACCAGGGGCCGCTTGCATGAAAACCGTCAGCTTGTCGCTCCACAGTTCGAAGTCACTGCGATCCACATGTACGTTGCCCGTGAAAATCACGGTGTTGTTTTCCTGGTCATAATCCATTTTGTCGGAAATGATCTTCACGGGGACCTGATCCTGGGCCTGGATGGCGCCGCCGATGAAAAGCATTGTCCAGGCAAACAAAACCGCAGCAAATGCCTTTATCATCACTATCCTCCTGATTCATGGTTTCTTACGAAAAATGCGATTTTTCTGTTGAGCCGTTGCTCGAATCAACACCGGGAAAACAAACTAGCCTGGAATGATCGCGGCTGTAAAGGGCAATAATTGTTGCGGTTCATCCCCTCAGCAGTGAAAGATCGCGCAGAATGATTGTGGCCGTGCGCTCTGGCACTCCTCCGGCAGCCAAGAGTGCCGACAGCTTGTCCAACTCGCGGCGTACCGCCTCCATTTCCCGCTGATCATGAAGCCATGACCAGGCTTTGTTCGCAAGATTTTCCGGGGTTGCCTGGTGCTGGATGAATTCCGGCAGAACATTCTTCTTCAAAATCAGGTTGGTCAGGCTGATGGCCGGGACCTTGACCAGGCGAACGGCCACGAGAAAACTCAGGCGGGAGCACTTGTAGGCCACGATGGTGGGCACACCCAAAAGAGAGCTTTCCAGGGTGACCGTGCCGGATGCGGCCATGATCAGGGCGCATTCGCGCATATGGCGATAGCGTTGCCCCGGTTCCAGAAACGTCATGTTCTGCTCATTGACGCAGCAACGCCGGAGGAATGCTTCATTGATTCCAGGGGCTTTGATGACCACGAAATTAATTTCCGGGTCCCGCCGGCCAAGGAGTTCCGCTGTTTGCGAAAACACTGGCATCAGTCGTTCAATTTCCGTTTTCCTGCTCCCGGGAAGGATGCCCACCCTCTTTTTTTCGGGTGTGACTTGCAGAAATTCCGCACGCCGCAGTTCATCCACCAAGGGGTGGCCGACATAGTCGGCGGCCATGCCCCTTGCGCGGTAAAAATCCGGTTCAAAGGGCAAGATGCACAACATCCGGCGGACATATTTCTTGAGAAATTGAACCCTGCCAGGTCGCCAGGCCCATACCTGCGGGCTGATATAGTAGAATACGGGAATGCGCAGAGCGTGGGCCATGCGCGCAATTCGCAAGTGGAAATCCGGTGAGTCGATGAGTACCACGGCGGCTGGCCTTTCTTGGGCCAAGCTGCGCCGGATGGTGCGCCACATGCCGAAGACACGCGGCAGATAGCCGACAACCTCGGAGATGCCCATCACGGACAGGTTTTCCATGCGCAGGGTCAGGGACACGCCTGCCTGCTCCATGGCTGTCCCTCCCATACCCGTGAGCAGTATGTTCGGACAGGCCGCCCGGAGTGCTTTGGCCAATAATGCGCCGTGCAAATCACCGGACGGCTCGCAGGCGTTGATCCAGATCAACGGGCCGGACATTCGCTAGCCTTTGCGAGGCATGGTTTGACCGCGGCGTTTGCGGCGATGCTTGCTCTGACTTGTTCGGCCAATTCCATTGAGGCCAAAGCCGCCTCCACTGTGGGGACCGTTTTGGTGAGTGTACAGGGCCCCCCGCGGCAGTAATCTGCGAAGACCAGCAATTGCGAGAGCAAGGCTTCCTCGTGGCGCACGAAAACGGCCTCCCGCATGGAGGCCAGGGTTACGTGGGCATAACGCTGTTTTATGGTTTTCCGGTGCAGGACAAGTTCTTTTTGGATCAGATCAGCCTCCACGAACATGTCCGGGCAGGTAAGTGCGATTTGTCGGGTACGTTTTTCCGAAATCTTGCTGGCCATGATCCGAGAGATCGTGCCGTCTTCGTGCAGCAGCAAGGCCTGGGCCAAAGCGGTTCGACCGTCCTGGGCGTGGCCGAATGCCTGGACTCGGGCCACGGGGCCACGCAGGAACAAGGCCAAATCCAGGTCGTGAACCATCAGATCCAGGACCACGTCCACGTCCAGATTGCGGTCCGGCACCCTGTCCGTGCGCGTGAAATCGGCATTGACCACGGGAGAGGCCAAGGGGAGCATCTTGGCGAGTTCAATGACCACGGGGTTGAAGCGTTCAATGAATCCGACCTGGATACGCAAAGCCTTCTCCCGGGCCATGTCGACAACTGTTCGCGTGGTTTCAAGGCTGTCCGTGAGTGGTTTTTCCACAAAAATATTGGAGGTGAATCGGCTGGCCAGCTCAATATACCCCAAATGGGTGGACGTGGGTGAAGCAATGACAACGGCGTCCACCTGGCTTAAGTCCTTTTCCAGGTCATGCACGGGGCGGGTTCCGTAAGCCGCAGCCAACCGGTTTTCCACCTCGGGTTTGCGGTCATGGATAAAAACCACCTGCACGGATTTCATGGAAGACAGGACGCGCAAATGGTTCCCGCCCATCCTGCCCACGCCGATCAGGCCGATTCTGAGCGGAAGCGTTTCAGACATTGTCCCCTCGCGAAAATTGAACGTCTCGGAATTCCCTATGACGCATTGACGTTGCGCAGAATCGCGGCAATGCGTTCCTGGGTCCTGGAAGACAGGTACGGATGCATGGGCAGGCTGAAGATTTTTTGCGAGACCTGCTCTGTTTCGGGAAAATCCCCTGGGCTGTAGCCCAGGGGCATGAACACGCGCTGGAGATGTAAGGGAATCGGGTAATATATCATGGTCGGAATGCCCTGTTCGCGAAGTGCCCCTTGACAGGCGTCGCGGTGGGCCTTGTCTCTGGCCAGCAGGGAGTACTGCGCCCATGCCGATGCAAATCCGTCGGGAACAATCGGCGTTTTCAGGGCTTTCACCTGGGAGAGCAGGCGGGTGTAAGCCGTGGCCGCGTCCGCTCGACGCGCAAGTTCAGCGGGAAAGACGTGCATCTTCGCAAGCAGAATGGCCGCCTGGAGGCTGTCCAGGCGGGCATTGGTTCCCAGACGGGCATGTTCATATCGCGACGTCCCCTGGCCATGGACGCGAATGGAGCGCATGGTCTCGGCCAAAGCCGAGTTCCTGGTGAAGCAGGCCCCTCCCTCTCCGTAGGCCCCCAAAGGTTTGGCCGGGAAAAAAGAGGTGCAGCCGATTTCGCCCAAGGTACAGGCCTTGCTGCCCCGTTCTTCACCACCAAAGGCTTGTGCCGCATCCTCGATGACCACGAGACCGTATTTGGCCGCAATGTTTTGAATGCGCTGATGATCGGCCGGAAGTCCAAACAGGTCAACTGTGAGCACCGCCCTGGGAGTGAGCCCCGCTGCATCCCGAGGGAGGGGATGATTTGCATCGCCCCGGGCCAGGGCGAGTATCGCGGTTTCGAGCTGAACCGGATCGAGGTTGAAGGTTCGCGGGTCAATGTCCACAAACACCGGAGTGGCTCCCACCTGACAAATCGCGCCGGCCGTGGCGATGAAGGTGAACGGCGTGGTGAACACGGCGTCTTTGGGGCCGATGTCCAGGGACAGCAGGGCCAAGACCAGGGCCTCTGTGCCTGATGAGCAGGAAATGGCATGCTCGATCTGGACATATTCAGCCAGCCGTTTTTCCAGTTTTTCCACTTCAGGGCCTAGAATGAAGCGGCAGCTCTTGATCACCTGGAAAACATTGGATTCCAGGGCGGGCAGGATATCATGCTGCTGGGTCCTGAGATCCACAAACGGTATCGGCCCTGTGTCGATCTGCCCATTCAACAGATCCAGGCAATCCTCCGGGGAATGCACATTCCCCCCGGGGAAAGCCCGGCCAGCCTCAAGGCCGACAAACAGAAATTCTTCCAGATACTCTCGGGCCGCAGCGGCACTGAGCAAAAAAGGGAGGTCCGCCGCTGACATTTGAGGATGCTCCTGGATCAGGGCCAAGGCCTGCTTGAGCTGTACTCCGGGTGCTGGCAAAAGGTGAACAATTTCAAGAAGTTCAGCCATTCGTTGGGCGGGGTTCATTTCGGGGCTGGCCTGGAGTCGAGCACATCCTTCCGTTACCGCGTGCGGGTGGGTCCAGAGGGTGACGGTTTTGTTTCGGGCCAGTTCGAACAATGTCTGAACTGCGGCTGTGCCTTGGTCCTGGAGGCATGCCTGGGTCAAAATGTCGCTGCTCAAAACGACCTGCTGCATGATCGTGATCCTTGTCAATTGAAGCGAAAACTCAAAAAGAAACGAAATCTAGGTTGTTGCGATGCGGATGTCAAAAGGAAGAGATGCAACGTGTCGTTCTTCACGTGCACGGCTTTATCAGCCTTATGAGCACCTGATTCGAACGTTTGCCAAAGCATGCCGGCTGGCCCAGGCGATGTTTCATCGCCTTTGGTTGACCATCGCGTTCGGCTTCTTTAAGATTTTTTTTAATTTTCATGAAGGCAAAGAAGATCCTGGTGTTGCGAAATTGAAAGCACTACGGATGGCTGTGGCGAATCAATTTCAGGACAAAGGAAGGGGCATGATTCTGGAAGTCAAATGCTATGCGACGTTGGTCAAGTATCAGCCCGAACAGAAGGATTTACTGTTGGGCCCGCAACCAACGCTTCGCGATCTGATCGGTTTCTTGGGCATCCCTGAAGCTGAACTCAAGCTCAGGTTTGTGAACGGCGTTCATGTCGGGCTGGACCATGAACTGCACGAGGGCGACCGGGTCGGTCTGTTTCCAGCCGTAGGAGGCGGATGACATGGACCGGCAGGTTTTGGCCGGACGATACCGGAGAAATTTTTCCACCCTGTCCGCACAGGACCAGGAGCGGCTTTTTTTCTGCCGCATCAGCTTGGTGGGACTGGGCGGACTGGGCGGCCCGCTTTTGGAGATGTTGGCCCGGATGGGCTTCGGGCGCAAGGGATGCGGATGGATCCGGGTTGCGGACGGAGATATGTTCGAGGCCAGCAACCTGAACCGCCAGCTGTTTTGCCTGGAATCCAACCTGGGCTTGCCCAAGACTCAGGAGGCCGTAAAACGGATCCAGGCCGTGAATTCTGAAGTCAACTTGCAGGTCCACAAGAATTTTCTGCAACCCGAGGAACTGCCGGCCTTTATCCATGGAGCGGACATCGTGTTGGACGCCCTGGGCGATCTTCCGACAAAGCTGGCCTTGCGCCGGGCTGCGGCTCAGGCCGGGTTGCCAGTGATCACCGCGGCCATCGGCGGGTGGGTCGGGTTCATCTCAACACTGCTGGCCTCGGACCGGGGAGACACGCTTCTGCGGATCATGGACACCGGGGTGGACGGTGCTGAGCTGCGCCTGGGCGTCCTGGCCCCAACGGCCTGGTTTGTGGCAGCCCTGCAGTGTCGGGAGACCGTGGCCTTGGCATGCGGTAAGCGCCCGCTTTTTCACGGCCGAATGCATATCGTGGACTTGACCGATGCCACTTGGGAAAAAGTACTGCTTGAAGAGGAGGAGGCATGCGCCCATCAACCGGCCGTCAACGCGTGATCATTGAAAATCTCCAACCGGTGGTCGATCATGGCCGATTTCCTGCCAAGCGCGTCATCGGAGAGGAAGTGGTTTTCCGGGCGGACATTTTTTCGGACGGCCACGATCAGATTCAAGCCAGGTTGCTGATTCGGTCGAATCCCGCGACCCCTTGGATCAGGCTGGCCATGCGTGTCCGGTCCAATGACCTGTGGGAGGCCACATTCACGCCGGACTGCCTCGGGGACGTTGAGTACACGGCCGAGGCCTGGATCGATCATTTGGGCACCCTGACACACGGCATGCGCAAAAAACTGGATGCCGGGCAGGATGTTTTCGCTGATCTGCTGTCCTGCGCCACCCTGCTCCGCGAGACCGCGCAACGATGTGAATCCTGGACGCGGTCGCGGCTGCTGGAGGCTGCCAAGCAGTTGGAAACAGGGCCGGCCCCGGAAGAAGCCCTGCCGCTTCTGGAAAATGCAGGCTTGCTGGAAGCTGTTCATCAGCATCCAGACCCGGATCTGATCAGCCGTTATTCCTTGACCTTGATCCTGCATGTGGAGCGAGCACGGGCCTTGTTCAGCACCTGGTATGAACTTTTCCCCAGGTCCTGCTCCCCGGTTCGCGGGCAGCACGGCACCTTGCAAGACGTGGCCAAAATCGTTCCGCAAATCGCCGAAATGGGCTTTGACGTGCTATATTTGCCGCCTGTCCATCCCATTGGCAAGAGCAGCAGGAAGGGCAAGAACAACGCGCCAGTGGCCAAACCAGGAGATCCTGGGTCTCCCTGGGCCATTGGCTCGGTCGAGGGCGGGCACACGGCCCTGCATCCGGATCTGGGATCGTGGCAGGACTTTGATCATCTCGTCGGCCAGGCCACCCAGCACGGCCTGGAGCTTGCCCTGGATCTGGCCTTTCAGTGCTCTCCGGACCATCCCTACGTGCAAGAGCACCCGGAGTGGTTTTTGTGGCGTCCGGACGGGACCGTGCAATACGCGGAAAACCCGCCAAAAAAATACCAGGACGTGCTGCCGTTCAATTTCGAGACTCGGGACTGGGAGGCGCTGTGGCGGGAATTGGCGAACGTGGTCCGGTTCTGGATCGGCAAGGGAGTGCTCATTTTTCGTGTGGACAACCCCCACACCAAGCCGTTCGCCTTCTGGGAATGGCTGATCAGCACGATCCGCGGCGAGCATCCCGAGGTCATTTTCCTGGCCGAAGCCTTCACCCGGCCCAAGATCATGGCCAGGCTGGCCAAGCTTGGTTTTTCCCAGTCCTATACCTACTTTACTTGGCGCAACACCAAATTTGAGCTGATGGAATACATGGCCGAGCTGACCTCGCCCCCGCTATGTGATGCATTCCGGCCCAATTTTTGGCCGAACACCCCGGACATCCTCCCCGAATATCTACAGTACGGCGGCCGGCCGTCTTTCGTGATCCGCCTGATCCTGGCCGCCACCCTCTCCGGCAGTTACGGCATCTACGGTCCGGCCTTCGAGCTCTGCGTGGCCGAAGCCTTGCCGGGCAGGGAGGAGTATCTGGACTCTGAAAAATACGAATGCAGGTTTTGGGATCGAAACCGTCCAGGCAATCTCAAGGAGCTGATCACCCGGGTCAATCGCGTCCGCCGGGCCCATGCGGCCTTGCAACGCACGGACAATCTACGTTTTGTCCCGGTGAGCAATGATTCCCTTTTGGCCTTTGTCAAAACCACGTTCAATGACCAAGACACCCTGCTTGTCGTGGTCACTCTGGATCCATTCCAACCGCAGGCCGGGGAGCTGGACCTGCCTTTGGAAGCACTGGGCCTTGAAGAGGGCAGGCCGTTTCTGCTGGCCGACGAGCTGAGCGGGGAGCGGTTCATCTGGCACGGCCGCCATCCGGTGCTGGAGCTCAACCCGCACACCCAGCCAGCACGCATCCTGAGCTTGAAGCGGACCCTGAAGCGCGAGCATGACTTTGATTATTTCTTGTAGAATATTCTCTCATTCCAGCAGGCGATCAAGAGGACACGCTGCGCAGTAAATCGAGGTCAAGATAAGGATCGGAATCGGGGTTGAATACTGGGAAAAAAGACAGCGACACCGATCCCGAGCAACAGAAAGTGCCATGATGAATGCAAACCGGGATAAGCAAGCGAGTTGAGCATGCCTTTCGTGAACATCAAGATCACCAGGGAGGGGGCCACTCCGGAACAAAAGGCCCGCCTGATCCAGGGCGTGACAGATCTTTTGACGGACATTCTGGGCAAGAATCCCCAGACAACCGTTGTGGTCATCGACGAGGTGGACACGGATAACTGGGGCATTGGAGGGGAAACGGTCACGGTGCGCAGAAAGCGGGAGAATTCCCGCACAAAGTAAAACGCGAATCCCCGGCATCACCGTGATTGTTGACCGGCATCAAGCATTTCTGTTCCGTTCAGCATAAGCGCTACGATCTCCTGTTCATTCAATCTGGCGCGGCGTTTTAAAAGCTTGATTTCTTCAAGGGGGTCGAACAACGGATAATCGCTGCCAAACAAGATGCGATCTTTGGGGTGACGGCGCAGCAATGTATGCAACAGGTGGTCGGGGATAAATCGAAGCGAACTGGAGGTATCCAGGAATACGTCGGTGCCGGCCAGCATTTCCAGGGCCTGCTCCCAGTGCAAATACCCGCCCAGGTGCGCGGCGATGATTTTCAATTTTGGGAAATCCTTTCGAATTTTGGCCAGTTTGGCCGGGCTGGAGGGATTCTTTTCCGGCGGCAAGCGGTCGCCAATGTGAAACATGAGCACGAATCGATCGCCGATGGCCTCGAAAAAGGGACGCAATGCCGGGGCGTCCAAGTCATAGCCTTGAAAATCCGGATGGAATTTCACCCCTGCAATGCCCATCTGTTCCAGACGTTCCAACTCTTTTTCCCATTGAGTAAAACCAGGGTGCAAGGTGCCGAAGGCCATCAATTCCTGGTGATCGGCCTGCAATTTTTTGGCCCAATCGTTGGCCGGAACAACCTGATCCGCAGTGGTGGCCGCGGTATGCACCACGGCTCGTTCCAGGCCCGCTCTCTTCAGCCTCGATAACAGATCCTCAGCCAAGCCCGTGCCCACGGGAGCGATTCCGTAATGGCCGTGCAACTGTTTCAACACCTTGCCGGCGATCTTGGGGTGAAACGCGTGGGTATGCCAGTCGGTTTTTTCAGGACCGTTTCCAGGGAGCGAAATACAATTTTGTAAAATCTCGTTTGTCATGGAGAAGGATCAATATATATCTTTTTGAAAATGCTCATTTTTTTTGAATGGAACAGGTATTGCTTTCATCCTGGGAGAGATGAAGCGCAGGATGTGCCTCCGTAAGCAGGCTCCGGCCAGGCGCCTTTTGAGTGTGCAATGTTGATTTGGACATGAAATTGCCGCATGGCGGGTGCTTCTTCAATCATTGAGAACGGATTTGTCAACCGCACAATCATGAATGCAAAAGGAGCAGGAATATGAGTGGAATCCAGTCCCGATTGAACGCGATTTCGGCCGTAACCAACTACAAATCCACGGCCACTCCCTTGAATTTCGCGGAAACAAAGCCCACTGATCTTTTCGGGAGCAATGTCTTCAGCGACAAGGTGATGAAGGAGCGGCTGCCCAGGGCGGCCTACAAATCCCTCAAAAAGACCATTGAATACGGGGAAAAACTCGATTCAGCCCTGGCCGACATTGTGGCCAACGCCATGAAGGACTGGGCTATTGAAAAGGGAGCCACGCATTTCACCCACGTCTTCTATCCCCTGACCGGAATGACCGCGGAAAAGCACGATGCCTTTTTGGTGCCTGACGGCAATGGCGGCGCACTGGCCCAGTTCAGCGGGCACATGTTGATCCAGGGCGAGCCGGACGCCTCCAGTTTTCCTTCGGGGGGCCTGCGCACCACCTTTGAGGCCCGCGGTTACACGGCCTGGGATGTGACCAGCCCGGCCTATATCCTGGAGAATCCCAACGGCACGTTTCTATGCATCCCCACAGCCTTTGTGTCCTGGACCGGACAGGCTCTGGACAAGAAAACACCTTTGCTGCGATCTCTGCAGGCCCTGAATAATCAGGCCAAGCGCGTGCTCAAGCTGTTCGGCGTGGAGACCAAACTGCCCGTTGTTTCCTATGCCGGGCCTGAACAGGAGTATTTTCTTGTGGATCGGCATTTCGTTTTTACCCGGCCCGACCTGCTGATTGCCGGCCGGACCCTGTTCGGAGCCAAGCCGGCCAAGGGGCAGGAGTTCGAAGACCAGTACTTCGGCGTGATTCCGCGTCGCGTATTGGCCTTCATGATGGAGGTGGAGAGGGAATTGTACAAGCTGGGCGTGCCGGTGAAGACCAGACACAACGAAGTGGCGCCCGGGCAGTATGAGATCGCGCCCATTTTCGAGAACGGCAACCTGGCCACGGACCACAACCAGATGGTCATGACCGTACTGCGCAGCGTGGCCAAGCGTTACGGCATGGTCTGTTTGCTGCATGAAAAGCCTTTTGCCGGGATCAACGGGTCTGGCAAGCACCTAAACTACTCCATTGGCAACGCCGAACTGGGGAGCTTGTTCGATCCGGGCGAAACACCCCATGAAAACGCCCAGTTTTTGATCTTCTGCGTGGCGGCTGTTCGGGCTGTGCACAAGTATGGCGCCCTGTTGAGGGCCACTGTGGCTTCCGCCTCCAACGACCACCGTCTGGGGGCCAACGAAGCCCCGCCGGCTATTATGTCCGTCTACCTGGGGGCGCAGCTTGCGGATGTTTTTGAACAGATCAAGGCCGGCGCGATTAAGGGCACCAAAAAAAAGGACGTCCTGACTGTAGGCGTGGATACCCTCCCCCCGCTGCCCATGGATCCCGGGGACCGAAACAGGACCAGCCCTTTTGCCTTCACGGGCAACCGCTTCGAGTTCAGGGCCGTGGGGTCCGGCCAGTCCATAGCCGGTCCGCAGGTGGCCTTGAACACCATGATGGCCGAGTCTTTGGACTACATGGCCACGGAGCTGGAAAAGGCCGTCAAAGGCAATCCGGACAAGCTGAATGCAGCGGTGCAAATCCTGCTGCAGAGAGTCATCAAGGACCACGAGGCGATCATCTTCAACGGAGACGGCTATTCCGAAGCATGGCACCAGGAAGCGGCAAGGCGCGGACTGCCCAACCTGAAGACAACGCCCGAGGCCCTGCCAGAGATTACCAGCAAGGCGTCGATCACGCTGTTCACAAAGTACGGCGTACTGTCCGAGTCCGAGCTGCATTCCCGTCAGGAAATCTACCTGGAGCAGTACTGCAAGACCATCAGGACCGAGGCCAACCTGGCCATCCGCATGGCCAAGACGATCATCTTTCCCGCGGCCATGCGCTATCAGGGCGAACTGGCCTCGACCTGCGCGAACCTCAAGGCCATTGGTCATGACGTGAAGATGATCACGCTGGAGGATGCCACGGCCAAGCTGCGGTCATTACAGAACTCCGCAGGAGATCTTGAAAAAATGCTCGCAGGCGTGCCGCATGGCGATTCCCTCAAGGAAGCCAAATATTACTGCAACAAGGTGTTGCCGGGGATCAACGAGGTCCGCGCATGGGCGGACAGCCTGGAAAGCATCGTTGCCGACGACCTGTGGTCCTTGCCCAGCTATCAGGAAATGTTGTTCATCAAATAGATACAAACGCGTTGGCGCTAAAAAAGCCGCTCGTTTCGGGCGGCTTTTTTATTGTTCCGGACGCAGCACCCAGTGCACATATTTGTTGTGCGTTCCGGCACAAAATGACAAATATGTAAAAAGGCCAGGGGGGCTTGCTGCAGGTTGTGTGCTCACCGCTTGCATGGAAACTCAAAAAAATGAGTGTGTCGGACAATGAACACGTCCGTGGATCACATTACTCCGGAGCAGGGGCGGTTATGGTATCGGCGGCGGTTACAAGCTCCGCGGCGAATTCATGGAGCCGGGCGGCCAGGGTGACAAAGGCGGTCACGCGATCAGGATGCTGGTGCAAGCGTCTGAAAAGCCACTTGCTGAGGTACAACAGATCCGCTTCTGACAGGTTTTGCGCTGATGCGTCGTTCTCATAGAGCGACAGGAGCAGTGCTTTTTGTTCTTCTCTGGTTTTAATGGCCTGCAGGATATCTTGTCCTGCTGCATCGCGTTCGCCGCGCAGAACATTGATTTTTTCCTGGTTCTCTGGAAATTCAACAAGTACCTGCTCCAACAACTCCTCGGCGAACTGGTAGCGGGAATTGGCTGCGAGAGCATCAATGCTGGAGTTGAGCCATGCTTGTGTCCGTTTCCTGGACTGAGCTGATTGGGTATAGAGATGCACGGCCTGGGCGTGTCCACGCATGGAGGCGGAAACCAGGCGGAGGAATTCAGCAACTTCCTGGACGCTTAAAGGTCGTTCAACGTAGGTGCCGTCTGGACCGGCAAAGGAACGCACGGCAGCCAGGGAGTGGTCGATCAGCGCCTGCTTAAAATACGCGGCAAAGGCCTGCCATGCGGCGTCAATGATTTCAGGCTGCAACAGGGCGCTGAAGATTTCTTCCCTGGCTTCCAGGAGGGACGTGCTGGAGTGATCCAGGCCGATCATGTCCACGCCGTACGCGCGGTTCACGGCGGACAGGGACAAGAGGAGTGCGCCTTTGTCCCCGGCGTTGTGCGTTGTCCCGGCGGGATGATAGCAATCCACGAGACGCTGGGCCAAATCATCGAAAAATAGCAAGGTCAAGTTGGCAACGGAGGTAATGGGCTCCTCACCCGCTGTTTCAGATTCAGCGGGATATTCATCTTCACGAGGCGGCGTTTCTTGTTCCTGAACCAGCGGCAAAGCTTCGGAAGGAGACGGCAAGTCCGGTATCGTGGGCTGGGCGAGTTGTTCGCGGGGGGGCTGGATCGGAGCCGGAACCTGTTCGTGCAAGGTGTCGGAGGGCCACAAAAAATAGGCAGCCAAGGCCGCGCAAACAACGACGACAGCTAAAATGATGACCCGAGCCTTGTGCATGGCTTACCTCCTATTCAAGGCTGGCCGCAAAGGGAAACGACCGGCTACTTGGTTGCTTCGTAAATGCGCATCGGCGGGATGTTCAAGAGTTCGAATTCCGAGATGACACGAGGAAAATAGTGTTCCAGATGAACGAAGAGGTGGTGGTCTTTCTGATAAAAGGTCTGATAGGCCAGGAATTTGCCATTTTTCCCGAGTACCTGGTACGTTTGGCGAATGATGTCATTTCTCGCACTGTCAGGAATATATGAAAAAGGAATGCCGGAAACAATATAATCCGGCTTCTGTCCCGTTTGTCCGTTGACCAGTGTCGCGACGTTTTCAGCGCAATCGTTGAAAATATGCACCCTGGTGTCCAAAAACGTTTTTTTAATACAATTGTACATGTCCTGGTTTCGTTCAATGAGTATCAGCCGCGCGGAAGGTTGCATCTGCTTCAGGATATACGAAGAAAAAACTCCGGTGCCAGGTCCGTATTCAACAATTAACTTTGCCCTGGAAAAATCAATTTTTTGGCAGATCCGCTTGACTCCAAAGGGCGACGTCGGCGTAATCGAGGCGACGTTTCTATCTTTCAGGAAGCATTTAACATAGTTGAATGTACTCATGGTGTATCACTTTCGCGACAGGTTGTCGTTGCAGGGAAAGTATCTCCAGACGGTTCGATGCGGCCTTGCCTCTTTTTCCCAGGCATTGAACAAATGTCAACCTCATGGAGTCACGTTCCATATTGTGTTTTCAATAAAAAGGTCGCCCGAAGAATCGAGCGACCTTGCATGCCTGCGTGTTCACGTTGTCGCGCTTAAGAACACGTCATACTTTCTTGGTTTTTTTCTTCCAGAGTTGCATTTCCTGCATTTTTTTTCGCCGGTCGCGGGAAAGGCCTTTGGCAATAAGCGGGGTATTCTTTTTATAGCCGTATTTGGAGCGATACTCCTCTGGAGTCAGGCCATGGGTCGCGAGATGCTTTTTGGTTAATACCTTGAAGGTTTTTTGACATTCCAGACAAAGGATGGATTTTTCCCGAATAGCTTTCTTGGGATCGATATCAGATGGTGCTTCTTCTGGAATGCTTTCAACAAAACTCCCCGCCGAAATTTCCTTGATGCTTAATGAGATTTTCTTAACCATCGAAGCAATTTCATCTTCTGTCATGGTGCGAACACTGGCCTGTGCCTTTACAATATCCAGAGCTTGCTTGATAAATTCGTCCATTGAATCCTCCATTGTTGAAATTTTTTTATTGAATATATGCTTTAATATTTTCGTATGTCAACATTTATGAAATATAAATCGTTCTATGGCAATCAATGATCCAGCTGCTCATTTCTGGTTTTTAATGATTTTTCGCGTGCCTTGTTTGCTATTGAATTTCTTTGTATGATGATATCTAGCAAGTTAACATTTTTGCATGATGCATTTGACAAGGAGTTAAGGCAATGAGCGATATTTCAGAAATGGCTGACGATCTTGCAACGGAAGTTCTTTCTGAAGCAGCGGAGACGTTTTTTGGTCAACGGAAGGAACTGGAGTCCGAAACTGAACTTTTTGAAAAACGAATAAAAGCTCTCGCCGAAACCGGACTGCGAGTCCTCCATGCACAGAAAATCATGCACAGGATACTCATAAACAAAACCCTGATCCAGGATTTTTATCAGGTTTTGGAACTGCCAATGCCCGAACATTTTGAGACAGCCGAAGTGCATGAAGTTGCCTTGCAACTTCGAAAGCCGTTTGCCTGGACATTGCGCGGCCGGTTCTTCAAGCTCCTCATGACCAGTTATTCTCGCCTGCAGTTGCTTGTACACGAGTATCTTCATGGCGGATACCGGAAAGACCCGGGGCAGCCGCGGAAAAAAATCGCTGTGTTCGGATATGTGCAAATGCAGGAGTGGGCGCAACGCATCAATCAGAAAATCGCGAAAATGAATACGTGCCAGGCACCTTCGGAAGTGTTGCAATTTGTCAAAAAACTGGACGTGCATAAGTGTGAAATGGAGAAATGTACCGGCGCCTCCTGCGAGGTTGCCAGGGACAATGGTCTGCTTTTTCCTTATGTCGACTTTTCAGCCTATTGCCTTCCTGTTTTTCCTGAAATGCCTCTTCCCGCACACATTCGACGTCCCTTGTCGGTTTTTTGCAACGCCCTGTTCCCGCAAAGGAAAAAGGAAATCCAAGGGCTTTTTCAAGGGCTTGCGAACGCTTGGGGCAAGAGGTTACAAGACAAACCTGAACGAGGTTGAGGTTTAAACAGGCAATCCGCGCCTGCCATGACAAAGCAAAACCTGATCCGGAGAAAACCGTGAGCGGAGCCGTTCAAAAACGCAAGGGGATTATTTTAGCCGGTGGCTCGGGGACCAGGCTATATCCGCTGACCATGGCCGTGAGCAAGCAACTCATGGCGGTCTATGACAAGCCCATGATCTATTATCCGTTGACTGTGCTGATGCTGGCCGGAATCAGGGATATTTTGGTGATCACCACGCCGGCGGACAGTGCTGTTTTCAGCAGCCTGTTGGGCGACGGCAGTCAGTGGGGGCTGAACTTAAGCTATGCCGTGCAGCCAGAACCAGGCGGCATTGCCCAGGCCTTTTTGATCGGCGAGGAGTTTTTGGACGGACACGGGTGTGCCTTGATTCTGGGCGACAATATTTTTTATGGACACGGTCTGACGGACAAATTGCGCCGGGCCGTTGCTCGGGAGAACGGCGCCACGATCTTCGGATATTGGGTCCGGGATCCACAGCGCTACGGCGTGGTGGAATTTGACAGCCACGGGCAGGCCATTGGGATCGAGGAGAAGCCCAGCGCGCCCCGTTCCAATTGGGCAGTGACCGGCTTGTATTTTTACGACCACCAGGTGGCAAAGCTGGCTCGAACCTTGCGTACCTCGTCCCGGGGTGAACTGGAAATCACGGACCTGAATTTGCTCTATTTGCAGCAAGGATTTTTGCAAGTGGAATGCCTGGGCCGCGGTCATGCCTGGCTGGATACCGGCACCCACGCCTCCCTGCTTCAGGCCGCGAATTTCGTGCAGACCATGGAGGAGCGGCAGGGCCTGAAAATCGCTTGTCCCGAAGAAATCGCCTATGGCAACGGCTGGATTTCCGGGGAGCAGGTGCTCAAGCTGGCCAAGCCGCTGAATAAAAGCGGATATGGACGCTACCTTGAGGCCCTGGTGAGACGTCAAAGCGGCGAGGTGCAGAGGGAGTTTGCGCAATGATCATCCACCAGACGCCCTTATCCGGGGTTTTGCTGATCGAGCCCACGGTGTTCGGGGATGCCCGCGGTTTTTTTCTGGAGACTTACCGCGAGCAGCGTCTTACCGAGTTCGGTGTGCCTGCCTTTATTCAGGACAACCACTCCCGTTCCTCCCGGGGAGTCTTGCGGGGCTTGCATTACCAGATGGGGCGACCCCAGGGAAAACTGGTCATGGTTTCCCGCGGCGCGGTGTTCGACGTGGTCGTGGACATCCGGAAGCACTCGCCGAACTTTGGTCACTGGTACGGCGTTGAGCTCAACGACAAAAATCATTATCAATTATATGTTTCTCCAGGATTTGCCCATGGATTTTGCGTAATTTCCGAAGATGCCGATGTTCTGTATAAATGCACCGAGTATTATTCCCCCTCGACTGAACGGGCGATCATCTGGAACGACCCGGATATCAACATCGCCTGGCCGTTGCCGGAACCCCGGCTGTCGGCCAAGGATCTTCACGCCCCGAGGCTGAAGGATGTTTCATCGGAAGAACTTCTCTGAAAGTCCGGACGTTCGCCATCATGGTTTTTAGGATGCGCAACAAAGGATTCGCAATGCTTTCGTACAGCCTTGCGGGATGATCAAAGGACCGCAAAAATGATGCAACTGTCTTTAGGCAACACCCTTCCTGAAGCGCTGCGGCAGCGCATCAACGATTTGGCCGAAGCAGCGCGTCTGGCCAAGGCTGCATCGCCTGACCCCGGTCATGAGAAAGATCTTGTGCAGCGCGTCAAGACGGAACTTACCCGCCAGGGCGCGGTGCTCATAGCCCATTATTACGTGGATGAAAGCCTCCAGGAACTGGCAGAGCAGACAGGCGGTTTTGTGGGGGATTCGCTTGAGATGGCCCGCTTTGGGCAAAAGCACCCGGCCCATACCGTGGTGGTGGCCGGGGTGCGCTTCATGGGGGAGACGGCCAAGATATTATGCCCGCAAAAGCGGGTGCTGGTCTTGGACCAGCAGGCAGAATGCTCGTTGGATTTAAGTTGTCCAGCGGAGTCTTTCAGTGCGTCTTGCGACCAGCACCCGGATCGCACCGTGGTGGTCTACGCCAATACCAGCGCAGCAGTGAAGGCCAGGGCCGACTGGACCGTGACCTCGGCCATCGGTCTGGACATCGTGGCCCATCTGGCGTCCAAAGGGGAAAAGGTGCTTTGGGCCCCGGACCGCTACCTGGGCGGATACATCCAGCGGGTCACCGGCGCGGACATGCTCCTTTGGCCCGGCTCCTGCATAGTGCATGAGGAGTTTAGGGCGGAAACCGTGCAAGCCTATCAAAAAGCATACCCTGATGCCGCTGTTCTCGTTCATCCTGAATCCCCGCCGGAAGTCATCGCCCTGGCCGATGCAGTCGGCTCCACCACGCAGATGATTAAGGCGGCGCAACAATCCTCCCATCATGTTTTCATCGTGGCGACCGAACAGGGCATTCTCCACAAGATGAAGCAGGCCGCGCCTGACAAGGTTTTTTTGCCCCTGCCCACAGGGGGCCCCCATGACATGGGCATGCGTCGCGCTATCTGTCCCTGGATGAAGCTTAACGATTTGACCAAACTGGAACGCGTTCTGAAGACCGGAGAGAATGAAATTTTCGTCGAAGAATCCATCAGCCGTCGAGCTGTTGTGTCCATCCAGCGCATGTTGGATTTTGCCGAGCTCAAGGCTAGGCAATCAGCCTGAGCGGTCTCGGTCTGTCTGGGAGAGGTAAGGTTGTTGGTCATCTTCAAAAGGGGCCAGATTCTCATCCACAAAGCACAGTGGCTTTGGTCCATGGATGGGATAAAGGTCTGACGGAAGCTCGTCCCACAAGGCTTGAGAGATTTGCAGCCGATCCAAACGCCTGGTGTTGCGGATGCGGACCAAACGCATCTTGTCCACGGAAAGGGCTCCCAAGGTGTGCACGGTTGCGGCAAGAGCCAACCGGTCTGTGGGAAAATGCATGGGCAAGGCCGCCTTTTCCGGGCTCAAGCTTGTCAGGCAGTTGATCGCGGTTTTGGCATAATCCATGGTCCTGACCACCCGGTCCGTGGTCACGTCAGCAAACCCGATGCCCAGGGCATTGCCTGCGGTTTTGGAACTCAAGTCCCGCACAAAAATACGTTTGATACGCGGGGCCATGGTGAAATCACCCAGGATGTCTCTATTGCGGCCGGTGATATTGGTGTCCATGCCCGTTCCGCTGATGTCCTTGCCAATTTCATCCACGACCAGCACGTCCAGTTCGTGAAAAGGCAGCTTGGGGGCCAAGATTTTGGCCAAGCTCAGAAGTTGCGGTTCCTGCTTGGGGATTTCCCCGGGCAGAAGCACGCGCAAAGTGTGCAGCCGGCCCAACCCGTTTTCCACCAGTCCCACCCCGCACAGCACGTTGCCCTTTGCCAGCATTGCCAGGCCCAGGGATTCAATAATGGAAAACATGCCCATCTTAGGCGCCAGGCCGTGCACAAGGCGAGCCCCCTGGTCGTTGCCCAAGCCCACGGCCAGCATCTTCATGAGTCCGCTTTCCACCGGGGCTTTGAACTTGGTATGGGCTTTGATCCGGTTGACGATCACCAGGTGATCGGCACCGGCTGCCATGGCATCGATAACGACCGGGATCCCTTGTTCGGTGCGGCCCAATTCGACAACTTTCAAACAGGATCGAATGGGCACATTCATCGCGGCTTCGGTGACGCCCAAACTTGCAAGGACTTCGGTCTGCCCGTCGGGTGCGGCTCCACCGTGGCTGCCCATGGCCGGTACGATGAAGGGCCGGGTGCCGTAAATCCGGAACAGGTTGCACAGGCTGCGGACCACTTGGTCCAGCCGGTCAATGCCCCTGCTGCCCACGGCTATGGCCACGCTCTGCCCGGGGCGGACGCGGCTCTTCAGGTCCAGCCGAACAGCCTCTGTCCGGATCGCGCTGAGAACATCGATGATGGACGAATTTTCCAGATCTTGGCGCACCAGGGCCATGTCCGGAAAGCGGACCGAACAGAGCAGGGAATGTATCGCTGAAAAATCCATGGGTTATCCAGCCTGCTTGCTATCGAGATCAGAAACACCTGGTCCATTAACCCCTGCTCCAACCATCTTCCTGATACGGCAGACGCCGCACAGGCCTGACGACGTGGGATAGCCGCAGCCTGGACACGGCTCAAGGTCTGTCTGTTGTTCGGCCCATGCGGCAAAAACCGGACGGCCATCGCGCAGGAAGTTTTCGTAAAATTGGATTTTCGCGCCGGGCATACGCTCTTCCAACTTGTTCCACAGGGATTTGTATACGGGGAAGCTGGCCTTGGGGCTGTAAGGGCAGGCTGCTGTGACGTGTTCGAGGTTTTTCAGGAAGCAGAAGTTGGCGATTTCGAATTCTGAAAGACGATAAAGAGGCTTGATCTTGCGGGCGAATCCGGCCTCTGCCGGCAGTACCGGACCTTGATCGCTCAAATAGGAGGCATCCCAGCGTATGGTATTGGCAAACAGCCGGCTGACCTCATCATCCAGGTTGTGCCCGGTGGCCAGCACCGGGAAGTTGTTTTCCACGGCAAATTTGTTGAAAAAATAACGCTTCAGCTTGCCGCAGACAGAACAGATGGGCCGTTTGATCCGGGATTTGATCAACGGGATGGCCAGCCCCTCTTCGCGCAGCTCAATGATTGTCAATGGTACGTTGATTGTGGAGCAAAATTTTTCACAGAATTGTTTGGCCAGTGCCGAGTAGTCCGGAATGGCCAGATCCACATGCAGTCCGTGTACCGCGTAGCCAAGTTCATGCAGTTGCAGCGCCAGGGCCAGGGAGTCCTTGCCCCCGCTGAGGGCCACAAGAATCGGCGATCCCGCCTTGGCCATGCGCTGCTTATGCAGGGTTCGCTCCACCTGGGAGCGGAAAAAGAGCAAATAGCAGTCCGGGCAAAAGGCTGTATTGTGGCTGGGCAGAGCCACGGCAGCCTGGGCTTTGCACTTCCGGCATTTCATGGGCTAGCCCCTCGATGTGACGCGGCGCACGGTAATCGTATCGCCTGGCGCAAGGCTGCGGTCCTGGGTGAGCAGTTCCTTGTCCCTGATGACCAAGACGTCTGTCTGGCCCAGTTTCAATTCGTGCAGCAATTGCAGGACGGTGTTCAACTTCGGATAGTGAAGCTGACGGCGTTCAGGTTCCAAAAGGACGGTTATCATGAGTACCTCGACAAGAAGGATCACTTTGTTTATCTGGGAAGTTGATTGAATTCAACGGCGCATTTGGCGGGTAAAAAACGCCCGGCCCCTGTGCTTAAAATTATTATTCAGCATGGTTGCAAATGCCCAGTACTTGGGATTGGCCCAAAAGTACTTATCCAGTCAGCACGTTCCAGCAAGTGGCTACCTGTGAGCTGGGAGGAGTTTCGAGAGTTGAGCCTTGGCCTGGATGCGTGTATGCTGAAATATGTTGTACATAACCATGCCGTTGCAACGGGACGTTTATTTCCAATATTTTTTGTCGGGCGACAGGCAGCGAAACCCTCCGTGCCCAGGTCGGCGACTGGCCAAGACGGATGCGTTCAGCTAGGAGGAGAATTATGGCCAAGGGAAAAATTCTTGTGGTGGATGACGAGCATCATATCCGGCTCTTGTATCAGGAAGAACTGCAACTGGAAGGGTACGACGTGGTCACTTCCGACGGTTCGGAGAACATTTTGGAAGTTTTGGCCCGGGAAAAGCCGCAGGTGGTGGTTTTGGACATCAAGCTTGAAGGAAACCGATCCGGTTTGGATCTGCTCCAGGAAATCCGCAGCCAGGATCAATCCATTCCAGTGATTTTGTGTACGGCCTACGACAGCTTTCAGCATGACCTGAAGTCCATTGCCGCGGATTTTTACGTGGTCAAGTCCGTGGACTTGACCGAAATGAAAAGCAAGGTGGAGCAGGCATTGAAAAAAGCGGAAAAACAGGGTTCCTCCTCTGAAGGCAGTGATACGCCCTCCTATTACTGATTTTTCCGCACGCCAACGCACCAAAAAAAGCCGGCGTGTATCCCCGGTTTTTTTTGTGGCGAAATGGCGTGGCATCAATGTCTCAACAAATATTTTCGCACCGCTTGATTATGTTTTTCCAGGGTAGGACTGAATTCATGGGAGCCGTCTTGCCGAGACACGAAATAGAGGAGGTTGTGCTTTTCCGGGTCGCGCACGGCCAGAAGTGAGGCCAGGCCGGGGGAGGCTATGGGTCCGGGTGGCAGACCGGGATGGATATAGGTGTTGTAGGGATTGTCTGGATCATCCAAGTGGATGCGGCGCAACCGTTCGGTAAAATCAGGTCCCAGTCCGTAGATGACGGTCGGGTCGCATTGCAGAAGCATGCCTCGGCGCAGGCGGTTGACAAAGACTCCGGCGATGCGCATGCGCTCTTCGGCCAGACCGGTTTCCCGCTCCACCAGGGAGGCCAGGGTGACGGTTTTGTGGATCTCCTTCGGGTCGGGCCGGCCATCCGGCCATACATTGGTGTCCACTTTTTTCCAGAAGGCTTCCAGGAGCATTTCCACGATGGGTCGGGCGTCGCGGTTGCGCGGTCTGGGGAGATAATACGTGTCCGGAAACAGGTACCCCTCGGCGTGGTCCGCCGGGATGGCAAAACGTGTCAGCAAATCTTTGTTCGTCACAGCCTGGGAAAAACTTTCGAAATCGGCCAGATCGCTCTGTGCCAGCAAACGTCCAACCTGCCACCATGTCAGGCCCTCGGGAATCTGCAGGCGGTGCAGGAATTCCCGGCCGGAAGTCAACACATCAAGGACTTGTTTTGGCGTCCATCCAGTATGAAGAGCAAATTCCCCGGCCTTGACCGAGCCCGCCAAGCCCTTGGCCCAGGCATACCATCGGAAATTGCGATTGCTGGAGATCACGCTTCGCTGTTCCAGGATCTGGCCGATGTCCGTCAGGGCGAGACCGGGTTCAATGAAGAGAATGACTTCTTTCCCAGGGGATTCCGGCGATACGTTTAAAAAACGATTGATTTTCCAGCCGATAAAAGCTCCGGCCAACAGAATCACCAGGGCAACGACAAGCAGCATGTTTTTCCAGAGTGCACGAGATGTGGTCGTGGACATGCCGTGTGCCGGGTGGGAGGCGTCATGCACCGTGTCGATTTTCTCAGATGCCACGGTCCAGAATCTCCATGCCCTGATCCAGGGTCAAGCCGTCATGCACTATGCCGTGCAAGGCCTTGAGCAGGGTTTGGGGATTTTCATCCTGAAATATATTCCGTCCAATGGAGAGGCCAGAGGCCCCTGCTTGGAGCGCATCCTCCACCATTTGCAACACTTCCCGAACATTGTTCATTTTTGGTCCCCCGGCAATGACCACCGGAATGCAACAGGCCTCCACCACTTTCTGGAAACTGCCCACGTCTCCGGTATAGGACACCTTGACCAGATCAGCACCCAGTTCCATGCCCACCCGGGCGCAATGGGCCACCACGTCCGGATCGAATTCGTTATGAATTTTTGGTCCCCGGGCATACATCATGGCCAGCATGGGCATGCCCCAAGTGGCAGCTATGGTGCTTACCCGGCCCATGTCTTCGAGCATCGCGCGTTCGTTTTCATCGCCCAGGTTGACGTGCACGGACACCGCGTCCGCGCCCAGGCGGATGGCCTCTTCGACTGTTGCCACCAAGGTTTTGGCATTGGGAAACGGCGAAAGCGAGGTGCTGGCGGACAGGTGGATAATCAGACCGATGTCCGGGCCACTGCCGCGGTGCCCGCAACGCACCAAGCCCTTGTGCATGATCACGGCGTTGGCCCCGCCACTGGCGATTCTGCTCAGGGTCTGGCGCATGTCGATCAGGCCGGCCAAAGGCCCGACAGACACGCCGTGATCCAGGGGCACGATGATCGTGCGCTTGGTGTTTCGATTCAGGATCCGTTCCAGTCTGATCTGTTTTCCTAGATGCATGGCGCTGCTCCTATAATATGCGTTTGAATACAATGTCGGTGAAATATACCTTGGTACCGCACATTGAAAATTCATCTACTCTCGAATTATTTCAAAAATCAAGGGAACTGCGTAAGCGAAGAATGGAGCAAGACGTGTTCTGCCAATTTTTTACCCGTCACGGAAGTGGATAAAAGCACTGGTTGGGACTGACATCGGTGTATGGGGTCGTGAACTCCCTGCATGGCAATATCCCGTGTTCAAGTGTGGCGGGCCATACCCGCCCCTTTCAAAATTTGTCGACCAGCCTTGGAAGATGTGCAGGGCCTTGAAAAACCGCATGCAAAGCAGAAGATTCTTCGAAACTGTTACTGAACCATGCTGATTGTGGACGAAGAAGAGATCAGCCGAGACGATTTTCAGGAAGTTCTGAAAAAATGCGGCTGCACTGTGATCAGCACGGCAGCGGCCAAATACGACGTCCTGGTCATCGACAATGTAACCCGCGCCTGGGAAGAGATGGCGACGTAAACCCGATACGCAAGCCGGGGAATCCCTTGGAGTCCGGGGCGTTTTCGGCTTGTTTGCTGAAAGTTGACAGTGGTAAAAAAGTCATGGAAAAAAACAAAACTCATCACAGCTTGAACAAATTTAGATTACTCCCCCACGGAGATCGCCTTTCAGCGACACGCCATTTTTGAGACTCGTCAGAAGATTATGCGCCAGATGCAAGAACACGGCAAGGCGACTAGACGTACATGCCGGTTCAAGCGCAAGGATGAAGTGTATACGCAGAGGCTGATGAAGGGGATCATAACAGTGATGGGATGGCCCCGCCCCTTTAAAAGGGGTATGCGTCAAGGACACACCAACCCTTGAAGGAGGCCATCCCATGAGTACAGTTAGCGTAATCGGCATTGACTTGGCAAAGAATACTTTTCAG
>DSBL01000012.1 GCA_011049455.1 Desulfonatronum sp.
AAGGCATGGGAGTCGACAAGAAACGGAATGAAGGCCGGGGTTAACTGGCAGTTCACTGCTGAAGATGCCCGGATCAAACTGAACCGTCTTTATCCAACATTAGAGATGTGACAGGACAGTAGTATCCGGGCGCTTGTTTGACGGACTTCCAGGATTCCGGATCGTGGCCTGTCACGATGTTCACGCCCAGGGCATCCTGCAGATGGCGCATCCGCTGGACGCTCTTGACGGTTTCCCCGGCGCTCCACATCAGGCCGGGCAGCACGCCGTCCTTCAGGTTGGCCACGGTGTAGCAGGAATCTGCAGCAAAAAACATCGGACCGCTGTTGGGCAGGTCCACCAGCAGGGATTGATGGCCCGGAGTATGCCCTGGAGTGAACAGGATCTTGAGCGCACCGTCCCCGAACAGATCAAACCCGTCATGGTCCCAGCCTTCAAGAATCATCCAGTCCACATCCTTGTCGAAATCCTTGCGGATATAGGCGGCCTTCATGTACGGATCCGGCACAAAGGCAAAGTGCAGTTCGTCGCGTTGGACCACATATCGTGCGTTGGGGAAGTGGCCCACGGCGCCGGCATGGTCCAGATGCAGGTGGGAGAGGACGACGTAGCTGATGTCCTCCGGAGCGCAACCCACCTTCTTGATTGCATTCACGCACCACTGTTCCTCGGTCATCACCGGATCATAGGCGGCCAGAACCCCGCCCCAATGGTTCTGCTTATCATGCACCACTTCCAGGGCGTTGCCCGTATCAAACAGAACCTTGCCCTTGGGGTGGTCGATCAGGCAGAATGGCACAGGCACGTCAAATGCCTGTCCAAATCCCTGGTTCAGTGTAAAGAACTGCTGTTGACTCTTCAGGATTCCCGCCTCGAACATGTACAGTCGCATCATGCACCTCCGTGGTTTAGATGGTCGCGGTGATGTCTTCCGGGTCAACGATCAAGACTTCTCCCCGGGAACGCCGTCCTCTCCTTTCCAGCCTCGCGCCGCATAATACTCGTCGACCATGGCGTCGACCTCCTGGGCGCTGATGGCATACCCTGTTTCCGGCAGCGGTCGGCTCGTCAAATGCACGGGCAGCCTATCGTCCTCGCGGCACAGGCCTTCGCGGATGTTGAATCGTCGCGTGTCATCGGCAACATTGGACGCCATGCGGATCATTTCGTCCACATCCAAAAATCGACCCGTGGTTGCCTGGCAGATGGCCCGCAGCTCTTCCCATTGGTACATGTCCCGATAAAACCGGCACAGGATGAGCATGTCAAAAAAGGTCAGTCGGTCTTCCCAGACCCGGAAGACAGCGCCCTTGCCCGTGCTGTTACGCGGATCAACCATGCCGGCGAGCTCGGGCTTGTAGAAGGTGGCCCGCAGATGACAGGCGCCCCGGTCCGAAGTGGCATAAGCCAATCCCATGCCTTTCAACGCTCGGGGATCGTAGCCGGCCGGTTCCAGCCCCTTGACGTGCACGACCACGTCCTCCATTTCCCAGACCCGGGCGGCGTGCTTCACCCCGAGGCCCAACACGGCACCGTGGCCGCGCATTGCAGCGATATCCGTCAGCAGCTCCGCCACCCCCTGAACGTCTCCATAGTCCAGTTGCAACGGGATACGCGAGCGCCGAGAGGCCTCGATGGCCAGCCCGGCCAGATTGCCCGCGCTAATGGTGTCCATGCCCAGCCGGTCGCAAAGATCATTGAGATAGACAATATCCTCGATGTCTTGAATCTCGCAAAGTCCGCCAAAGGCAAAGATGGTCTCGTACTCCGGCCCTTCAACGGTCAGGCCGGCATGGGGGCCGTGAAGCACCGTGGCCAACCGGCCGCAGGCCATCAGGCATTTAGCGCAAGCATGGGGTTTGACCTCGCAGCGGGAATGCAACGCCGCGCAATTGATCCCATCCCGATGGGCGACCCGACCGGTCTGCCAATAGCGAGAGGGAAATCCTCCGACCTCGTTGAGAAGATCCACAAGCTGCGAGGTTCCGCATTTCTTGTAGTTCTGGACACCCTTGTCTTCTTTGGCCTTTCTGGCGATGGCGGCGGCGAATTGCTTCAACTGATCAGGATCAGCGATGGACCGTTTTTGGTTGCCCCAAAAGGCCATGGCCTTGACCCTTTTCGACCCCATGACCGTACCTACGCCGGTCCTGCCGGCGCTACGCCAATAGTCGTTCTCGATCACGGCAAAACGAACGAGATTCTCGCCCGCCGGCCCGATGACCACCACACCGGAATCTTGGTCCCTGGCTGCCCGCACCTTGGCCTTGACCGCATCCTCCGTGGCGTAGCTGTCCAGCCCCCACAGGTCATCAGCCGGATGAAACCAGACCTGATCGTCGCTGATCTCGATCCACACGGGAGATTGTGCAACGCCGGTCAACAATACCGCGTCGTATCCGGCGGAGCTGATGTATTCAGGGGCCTTGCCGCCGCTGTAGGACTCGGAATAAAAGCCGGTCTGAGGGGATTTGGTGAACACGCCATAGCGCGAAGAGCCCCAGATTGCCGACCCGGTGACCGGACCAGTGGTAAAAATCAGGCAATTCTCAGGACCGAGGGGGTCCAGGCCGGCCGGCGTTTCCTCCAGCAGAAGCCGCGTGGCCAACCCCTTGCCGCCCCACGTCTCGCCAAGCAGCGCCTCGTCCAGGGCGAAGGTCTCGCTGGTTTGGCTGGAAAGATCGATGCGCAGACCGCGCTGATAGAATCCATGCATGGTCTCTGTCTCCTCCAGGACGCCTTAAAAGAACGCCTCGTGCGTGTTTCGTGAAGCCATCTTGCGCGTGTTCCTCGCCAACCGCCGTTGATTACGGCATTCGGTGGTCAGCGGACTTACAAAACACTACGGTAAATGGCCTCGGCGTCGCTCTGCTCCAGTTTGCGCGGATTGTTTGCCAACAGCCGGGTCACCTTCATCACGCCCTGGGCCAGATCGGGCAGATGCTCTTCCCGGACCCCAAATTCGCTTAACCTGCGCGGCACCCGCAGGTCCTCGGCCAGTTCAATCAAGGCATCCACACAGGACTGGGCCGCCTGCCTCGGACTGGATCCCTGCACGGGCTGCTGAAAAATTTCAGCGATTTCACCAAACCGCTTCAGATTACCTATCATGTTGAACTGGATTACCGGAACGAGCATGATCGTATTGGCCACTCCGTGCGGAATATGAAATTCCGCGCCAATGGGATAGGCAAAGGCATGCACCGCGGTCACCCCGGCATTGGCAAAAGCCATCCCGGCCAGCATGCTCCCGCGGAGCATGGCCGTACGGGCAGCCAAATTCTCGCCGTCGCAATAGGCCGTCCGGATATTGGCGAAAAGCAGGCCCATGGCCTCTCTGGCCAGCAGGTCGGACATGGGTGAGGCGTTGCGGGAGGTAAAGGCTTCGACGGCATGAATCAAGGCGTCCATGCCTGTGGCCGCAGTCACCTTCGGAGGCAGGCCGATGGTCAATTCAGGATCAAGCAAAGCGCAATCCGGATAGAGATAGGGACTGACCACTCCCTTTTTCAGTTTTTCATGATGGTCCGAGAGAATCACGATGGGCGTCACTTCGCTGCCCGTACCGGCTGTCGTGGGCACGAGAATGAGCGGCAGGCCGGGGTTCTTGATCAAGCCGATTCCGAACATGGCCGAAACAGGTTCCTCATTGGTCGCCAAAACGCTGACGATCTTGGCGATGTCCAGGGAAGACCCCCCGCCAATGCCCAAGATGATATCCGCTCCTTGATCGCGCAACTGGTCTAGAACTTCTGAAGCCAGCTCGTAGCGCGGATCAGCCTCCACCTTGTCGAACCGGGAAAAGGCAATGCCGGCCGCGGTCAGAACATCCTCCAGCGCACCGACCACGCCGGCGGCAACCACGCCCGGATCAGTGACCACCAACGCTCGCGCGCCCTTAAGGCGTTTGATCTCGTCCACAATGGAACGCAGGGCGCCTGGCCCCAGGACAATACGTTGGGTCGTGCTGAAAATCTCTTGCCTGTACATGGCTGTCCCTCCTCGCTCTGGGTATCCCTCCGGGCGTGTTGGGCCGAAGGCGGTTAGCAGGTAATGCCAATGCCCTGTTCAAGATCAATGCCTGAACAGCGCGGCGAGAATGTGCACACTTCAAAAAAACTTTGCGCAGAATTTTCAGCAAGAAATGCAGTGGATTACCGTTGCATGACGAGCCTGTTTCGCACGGTCGTCCGATGCATAGTCAGGACGGCCTTTTGATGCGTTTACGCATCAAAAATATTGGCAATCATAACAATGGGCAGAAACAAGGAGATTTGGCTAACGATGAATATATTGTGATTATGCCTCGGGAACAAAAATGTGCATGTGAAGGGATTTCAACAATAATGCGATGCATTTTTACATCAGCCGATGCATCTCTGCGTCTGCAAGAAAAACGTAAAATCATGATAAAAAAATACATTATTTTCGGATAAATATTATCCAAAACGTCCGGTGATATAGTCTTCCGTGGCCTTTTGTCTGGGCTTGGTGAACAGGGTCACGGTGTCCATGAATTCCACCAGGTCTCCGAGATACATGTACGCGGTGTAGTCGGAAACCCGGGCGGCCTGTTGCATGTTGTGGGTGACTATGATGATGGTATATTTTTTCTTGAGCGTGAAGATCAGTTCCTCCACTTTGGCCGTGGAAATGGGGTCCAGGGCGGAACAGGGTTCGTCCAGGAGAATGACTTCCGGCTCAATGGCCACGGCCCTGGCAATCACCAAGCGCTGCTGCTGGCCGCCGGACAAGCCGAAAGCATTTTCCTGCAGCCTGTCCTTGACCTCGTCCCAGAGGGCCGCGCCGCGCAGGGCCTGTTCCACGACCTGATCCAGTGTTTTTCTGTTGTTCACTCCCTGCAACCGCAGGCCGTAGGCCACGTTTTCATATATGGACTTGGGAAAGGGGTTGGGCTTCTGGAAGACCATGCCCACCTTGCGCCGCAGCTCGGCCACGTCCACACAACGGTCGTAGATATTCCGGCCGTCCAGGGTGATACGTCCCTCCACTCGACAGATGTCGATCAGGTCGTTCATACGGTTGAAGCACCGCAAAAGCGTGGACTTGCCGCATCCGCTGGGTCCGATGAACGCGGTGACGCGGCGGGTGGGAATCTTCATGTTGATGTTCTTCAGCGCGTGGTCCTTGCCGTAGTAAAGCTGCAGGTCCTCCACCTCCAGCGAGAAGGTTTCCTTGCTGAGATCCATTTTCTCACGCGAACCGTCGTTGAAAAAACCTGCTGTCACGCCATGGGTCAGTGAGGTTTCTGCTTCAGTCATATCGCCTTTCCGAATAATGGTGGTTACGAATGCATCGCATTGCGTCGACAAGGGGGAAAAAGCTTGATCCGCCCGCGGGCGTCGGTTCAATCGCCCTCGCTGCGGTACTTTTCCCGCAAATAGTTGCGGATGGTGATGGCCGTCAAATTCAGGACAATGATGATCAGCACCAGGGTCAAGGCCGTGGCGTAGACCAGGGGCCTGGACGCCTCCACATTGGGGCTCTGGAAGCCCACGTCGTAGATGTGGAAGCCCAGGTGCATGAATTTGCGCTCCAGGTGCAGGTACGGAAAATAGCCGTCCACGGGCAGGTTCGGGGCCAGCTTGACCACGCCCACGAGCATCAAGGGCGCCACTTCACCGGCTGCCCGGGCCACGGCCAGAATCAGGCCGGTCATCATGGCCGGCGTGGCCAGGGGAATAACAGTGCGCCACAACGTCTCGGCCTTGGTGGCCCCCAGGGCCAGGCTGCCGTGGCGGATGGTGCTGGGGATGCGGGCCAGGCCTTCCTCGGTGGAGACGATGACCACGGGCAGGGTCAGCAGGGCCAGGGTCAAAGAGGACCAAAGCAGCCCGGGCGTTCCAAAGGTCGGCGCGGGCAGGGATTCCGGGTACAGCCACCGGTCCAGGTTGCCGCCGATGAAATAGACGAAAAAGGCCAAGCCGAATACGCCGAACACGATGGACGGCACCCCGGCCAGGTTGTTAACGGAGATGCGCACCAGCCGGACCAGCGGACCCTGTCTGGCGTATTCCCTAAGATAGATCGCGGCCAGAACTCCCAAGGGAGTAACCACGATGGACATGAGCATGACCATCAGCACCGTGCCGAAAATAGCCGGAAAAATGCCGCCCTCGGTGTTAGCCTCCCGGGGGAAGCCGCTCAGGAAATTCCAGATCGTACGCACGTAATGGCCCATCTTTTCCGTCAGGCTCATGCTGTTGGGCCAAAAGGCATGGACCACGTTGGCCAGAGGGATCTCCACCAGCCGGCCGTCCATGGCCTCGGCCACCAGGCTGTCGCGGCGCATCTGTGCGGCCAGATCCAGCCGTCTGGTGTTGATCACCTCATACTGGCGATCAAGTTCCGCCCGTTGTTCCTGAAGATCTGTCAGTTGCTGCTCACGGACCTGATCCTCCAGATCGCGGTCCAGTTCCAAGCGGCGCTCCGTCAAGCGGATGCGCTCAATGCTACGGTTCAAATCGCCGATCTCGTATCGCTCGATGCGATTGATGGTGGTGAACAGCTCGTTGGCCCGCTCCACCCTGCGTAGCAGTTCTTCCCGGACTTCGAACCCTTCGCCCACGACCAGCCCCTCTTCCTTGACCTGCCGCAGGAAGCCATAGAAATCTCCCCATTCCCGGCGTTCCAGGATCATTGCTTCCAAGGGCGTTGTCCACTGGCCTGTCAGATCTTCAGGGTACCAGATGAAGTCTCGACCGGTCAGGTCGCGGTTGCCCTGTTTGATCAGATTCCTGCGAGCCAGCTCGACGTTTTCCGGGATGACGTAGCCGGCCTCGCGCAAGGTGAGTCCCGGAACAGTTTCCGAACGCACCGGGCTGCCCAGCACGGAAACAACCTGGCCCGGGCCTTGCTCGTACTCGAACGCCACCACTTGCGGCGGCCAGAAATGGCCGAGCCCGCGCACGGCAATAAGCATCAACAGGCCGAAAACCATGATCATGCTCAGACTGACCATGCCCGCGGTCAGCCAGATCCACGGCGAACCGCTGTCAAACCAGGCGCGTATTTTCATACTGAATCCTCGGATCCTAGAGCGAACTGTATTTCCTGCGCAGATGCTGACGAACCATTTCCGCGGCAGTGTTCACGATAAAGGTCAGGGCGAAAAGCACCAGCGCGGCCAAAAACAGAATCCTGTAGTGGGTGCTGCCCACCGCGGTTTCCGGCAGCTCCACGGCGATGTTCGCGGACAGGGTGCGCATGCCCTCGAATATGTTGAAATTCATCACCGGACTGTTGCCCGTGGCCATGAGCACGATCATGGTCTCGCCCACGGCCCGACCGAACCCGATCATGATCGCCGAAAAGATGCCCGGACTGGCCGTGAGCAGGACCACGCGGGTCACGGTCTGCCAGGGCGTGGCTCCCAGTGCCAGAGACCCCTGGGTAAGGTGCTTGGGCACGTTGAAAATGGCGTCCTCGGCAATGGAGAAAATGGTCGGAATGACCGCGAACCCCATGGCCAAGCCGACCACCAGAGCATTGCGCTGGTCGTAGGTGATGCCCACATCCGTCAGCCACTGTCGGGCACTGCCGTGGAAAAACCAAATTTCGAGAAACGGACTGATGGAGATGCAGGCCCATCCCAGGACAAGCAGCATGGGCACGAGCAGAACCGCCTCCCAGCCGTCCGGAACGAACAGACGAACACTTTTCGGCAGTCTGCTCCAGATGAACGCGGTGATGACTATCATCGGCGGCATCAGCAGGATGATGGAAAAGACCGCAGGGAGGTTGTTCTCCATGAACGGCGCCAGCCAGAGCCCGGCCAGGAATCCCAGAATAACCGTGGGCAGGGCTTCCATGACCTCGATGGACGGCTTGACAATGGCCCGCAGCCTGGGGCTCATGAAATAGGCCGCGTAGATGGCACCCAGGATGGCCAAGGGTATGGCCATGAGCATGGCATAGAGTGAGGCCTTGAGCGTGCCCAGGGTCAAAGGCATCTGGCTGTACTTGGACTCGAATTCATCCGAGGCCGAGGAAGACTGCCACACGTAGTCCGGGCCGGCGCGCCCCTCGTACCAGACCTTTTGCCACAGGGCCTTGAAGGATGCTTCCGGGTGCGGATTGAATACGTCCAGAAGACGGACCTGACTGGCCCCGTCCTGGAGCAGCAGGGCCGTGTTCGTGGGCGAAAAAGCCAGGGTCTCGATGGGTCGATCCACGACTTTTTTCAGCAACAGGGTCCGCGATGAGGTGGGGTAGTGCAGCCCGACCATGCCGGAGGCGTCCGCCGCGGCAAATCCCTTGCGGGTGTATTCCGTGGCCAGGGCCGTGATCGCCGCGTGGTGGCGCTCAAAGTCCCGGACATGGGTGATGAAGTAGTTGTTGTTTTCGTCGCGGACCAGAAAATACTGGCTCAGGGAGCCGTCCGAACGGCCCAGGGCAATGGAGACCGTGCCCAAGAGAAAGTCCATGGCCGTGATCGAGACCGAACTGTCCGAAACGACTTTCAGGGAGTGGGCCAGCCGGGTCTTTTTGGGCTGCATGATATCGTAATAATGGAGGGTACCGCCCTGGTCCGACAGAAAAAGATTGCTCCAGTTGGAGGAGATCAGGATGTTCACCACGTCGCCGGGGGCCTGCCCCAGATCGTACCGGGCAGCATCAACCACGGTCTCTCCGGTCATGAAGGAAACCTGCGCTGAAAGCAGGGATAAAAGCAGACGGTTGTCCTCGGTCACGGCGGCCAAGGCCGTTCCGCCGGCCCCCTGCTGCACGGCCAAATGACTGAGCAGTCCGTGCCGGTCGTCCACGGCAACGGGTTCGGCGCCAAAAGGGAATTCCAGCTTGGGCAGGACGGTCCGGATATCGTCCGTCCAGTCCAGGTCAAAATCGTGGCGAACCAGCATGACCGAACCGTCGGACAGCCCCAGGGCCACAAGATTGGAACGGGGTTCGCCATGGGCGTGCGAGGTGATGCGCGTGCCCTCGGGCAGAGGAATGGCTACCTGTTCAAGGGGATCGCCCGAGGCCAGGTCGAAAAAGACGACCATGCCGTCCTTGCGATAGCGCACCCCCACCTCCTGGTAGCGGTCCATATCCAGGAGCAGGGTCTGCTGGTCGACTCCCCCGGGAACAATATAGGTCGTGCTCACGTCGACCTCGGCCGGGGCAAAGATAGGCGCCAACTCGGCGAAAAGAAAAATGAAAATCAGGGCCAAAGCCAGAACCACGCCAAGACCGCTGGAGCTGACGAAATATTTTGCCCCAACATCCTTGACCGCCCGGAATTTTCGCAGCGACTCGCGGGCTTTCGCATCGGGCATGGCTCCGAAAAGGCGGTCCAAGGCGGTTGAGGAATCGCTCGGCAAAGGCTGAACACCGTTGTTATTCATGGTCTGAGGCTTCCTATGCCGCACACAGACAGAGCGGATGGCATTTGCTGGTGGGTGACGAACGGAGAAAAAACCGCTCCATGCCGGGGGCATGGAGCGGCGCCTCCCGATTGCTGCCCGGCCGAATTACAGGCCCAGTTCCTGACGGATCTTGGCGGCAAAGGATTCAGGCAGCGGAATGTAGCCGTCACGGACAACCACTTCCTGGCCCTGCTTGGAAAGGACCAGCTTGAAGAATTCCCGTTCAACCGGCGGCAGAGGCTGGTTGGGATTCTTGTTCACGTAGACATACAGCAGCCGGGACAGCGGATAGTTGCCCGTGGCCGCGTTCTCGGCATTTGGTTCGTAGCAGGCACCGCCGGTTTCCTTGCTCAGGGCGATGGCCTTGACGCCTGAAGTGATGTACCCGATGCCGGAATAGCCGATGCCGTTGATGGATTCGGTCACGCCCTGGACCACCGAGGCCGAACCGGGCTGCTCGTTGATAGTCGGCTTGTAGTCGCCTTTGCACAGGGCGTTGTCCTTGAAAAAGCCGTAGGTGCCGGACACGGCGTTACGGCTATAGATGGTGAAGTCCCGGTTGGCCCAGGCCCCGGTCATGCCCAGCTGGCCCCAGCGGGTGATATCCTCGGGATGGCCGCACCGACGGGTGGCCGAGAACACGGCGTCCACCTGGGGGATGGACATGCAATCCAGGGGATTGTCCTTGTTCAGGTATACGGCGATGGTGTCCACGGAAGTGCCCACGGCCGTGGGCTTGTAGCCGTACTTCTTTTCGAAATCCTCGATTTCCTTGGCCTTCATCGGACGGCTCATGGGGCCGAGATTGGCCGTGGCCTCGATCAGGGCCGGAGGCGCCGTGGAGGAACCCGCGCCCTGGATCTGGATGTTCACGTTGGGGTAGAAGCCCTTGAAGGCTTCAGCCCACAAAGTCATCAGGTTGTTCAGGGTATCCGAACCGATGCTGGACAGGTTGCCGGAAATACCGCTGACCGGTTTGTACTCCGGCAGCTCGGGATCCACTCCGGTCTGGGCCGAGACGTTGCCCGCGAGCAGCAGTCCCGCGAGCATGATCAACAATGCAAACCTCTTCATTCCAAAATCCTCCAGTTGATGGTGTTGGTGAACCTTGCCGGAAAGGGCAAGGCAGGTGATGCCCAAGCCAGGCTCGGAGGCTAGGGGGAAATTGTTACATTACGATGACGAAAACATGACATTTACTTGAGGAATACGGGACCATCTCATTATGAGACCATGATCAAGAAAAGACGATCACTATCGGAGGCAAATGGGGCCGATTGACGTTACATTTCACTTAATTGTAACAAAGACTGCACAAAACCGTCACCCAAGAACTGTATCAAGCTCAAACGCATGTATTTACAAAGCTGAAAAGGACACCGATTATGTCCCAAGAGAAAATATTGGTCGTGGAAGACGAGGAGGACATCCTGAATCTGCTGGAATATCACCTGCGCACGGCCGGTTTCCAAGTCTTCACCGCTACCACCGGACTGGACGCCGTAAAGGCGGCCGGCAAGCACCATCCCGATCTGGTGCTGCTGGACCTGATGCTGCCCGGCATGGACGGCTTGGAAGTCTGCCGGGAGTTGAAACGGGAACGGCAAACCAGCGACATCGGCGTGATCATGCTCACGGCCCGGGGCGAGGAAATGGATCGCGTCGTAGGTTTGGAATTGGGCGCGGACGATTACGTCACCAAGCCCTTCAGCCCGCGGGAGTTGATTCTCAGAGTCAAGGCCGTCCTGCGCCGCCTGCATGCCGAACCCGAACCGCTTTCGCTCTGGGAGCGGGACGGGCTGCGGGTGGAGGAGGAAAGCCACCGCGTCCTGGTGGACGGCCGAGACACGGAGCTCACGGCCACGGAGTTCAAGCTGCTCTCGGAACTGGTTCGCAACGAAGGCAAGGTGCTCAGCCGCGACCAGCTCCTGAACAATGTCTGGGGATATCAGTTCAGCGGCTACTCCAGGACCGTGGACACGCATATCCGGCGGCTGCGCAGCAAGCTCGGCCCCTATGCCGCATGGGTGGAAACCATTCGCGGCGTGGGGTACCGCTTCCATTCCTGATGCACATCAGCCGGAATCCGATACGTCTGACCCGCCTGACATCCCGCTGTTGAACAATGAAATCCGCGAGAACACGCAATGACCTCATTTTTTCTGAAACGACTTGAACAACTGAAGACATCCGCGCTGAACATGGCGGCCTTGTGTGAAAAGGCCCTGGAAAAAGCCCAGCGGGCCTATTTCGAAAGGGATACGACCCTGGCCAAGGAGGTCATGACCGGCGACAACCTGATCAACCAACTGGAGCTGGAACTGGACCATCGCGCCCTGACGCTTTTGGCTCTGGACCAGCCCATGGCCCATGATTTGCGGACCATCGTCGGAACCTTGAACATCGGGCTGGACCTGGAACGGATCGGCGACGAGGCTTACAACATCGCCCGCCGCTCCCTTTTTCTGAACTCGCGTCCCCCCCTGCCCTATTTTCCGGCCATGGAAAACCTGGCAAAAGTCGCTGCGGAAATGTTTTCCGGGGCCGTAACCGCGTTCTTGAATGAAAACGCGGATCTGGCTCTGGAAATCCGCGAAATGGACGACACCGCGGACACCCAGAACATCAAGGTGGCCAAGGCCGTGATCGATTACATGATCAACGAGGCCCCGGCCATTGAACGCGGCGTGCACACCATCTTCATTTCCCGCTCCCTGGAACGCATCGCCGATCTGTCCTCGAACATCGCGGACTCCGTGATCTTCATCGCCAAGGGTGCAAACATCAAGACCACCAGCGCCAGCTGAGCGAGAAACCGTCTGACATCACCCGGAGACATCCCCATGACAACACGGCAACCGTTTCGCGTTGAACTGGAAAGAATGCGCGAGTTTATCCTGCGCCTGGCAGCCATAACGGAACACAACCTGGAAAACGCCGCCAAGGCCATCCTTGGACGGGACATGGATCTCGCCGAGGAGGTCATCGCCCGGGACAGGGAAATCAACAGGCTGGAAAGCGAAATCAATACCATGGCCTTGCACCTGCTTGCCCTGTCCCAGCCCGTTGCCAGGGACCTGCGGTTCATCATCGGAGGCAACTGGATCGCCCGGAACATCGAGCGCATCGGCGACCAGGCCGCGAACATCGCCGAGCGCGGCATTCTGCTGGCCAGCAGGCCGCCTCTGCCCGATGCGGACATGCTCGGGCGTATCGCAGAGGTGAGCATTGACATGTACAAGACCTCCATCGAGGCCTTTCGCGGCCACGACGAGGAAAAGGCCCGCTACGTCTGCGTCTCGGACGAGGAGGTGGACGAGCTGGACGTGCTCATCCTGCGGAAGCTTATCGACCACATGATCCACGAAACCCCGGCGGTGGAACGCTCCGTGCATACCATGATCGCCTCGCACTGCTTTGAACGGGTCGCGGATCTGGCCGTGAACATTTCGGAAAGCGTTGTTTTCATCGACAAGGGCGAGAATATCAAACACAGTTGCCAGAAGCTCTGACAAAGAGAAGCATTGCCTCCCTGCTAAGACTACCTCGCGATCATGGCCCGGAGCATGTCCGCGCAGTTTTCCGCGTTGTGACTCATTTCGTGCATATGCTCGAAAAAATGCAGAAGCTGAAAAATCGATTTGAAATCGCTGTCTAGGCTGAAAAGTTCCCTGAAGATTTGCGACTTGATTCTGCGTACGACCTTGTGCTGGGCCCTGACCGCACGATAGCTCTCCTTGACTGCCTGACGGTCCGCAATGTCCGTATGCACCAGCTTGATGGTTCCTTCCAGGGCCGGCTTGAGCAGCTCCACGGTGCGCACGGCTTCCTCCACCAGGGACACTCCGCTGCCCTTGAATTCCTCGGACACCTTTGAATCATAGATATGCAACCAGTCCAGGGCATCCTGGGCCGCGTCCAGAATATTGTCCTGGGCCCGGGTGTAGTTGATGAACAGGGTCTTGCTAACGGCCATGAACAGCCCGCGCGGCAGGTGATTGCGGATGTTGCGCTTGATCTTGTCCGCTGCTTCCTCGTGATCGTCCAGTTCCCGCTTCAAGGACAAAAAATCCTTGCAGGACGAACCACCCCCGATGTAGCACAAAAGCGACTCTTGGATCAGAACCATGGCCGCTTCGATCTGGCCGTAATGCTCCAGCAGCCCATCCATGGGAGAACGCCCGCCAATCAAGCTTAGAAGAGGAATACGCATCACAAACCTCGCTTTTGCATCCGCATCAACAGCCTACAGCACAAACCAGCGGAGCAATTGGAAAATAATGATGGAAGTGAATGCCGCAATGGGAACGGTCAATAGCCAGTACATCACGATCTTGCCCAAAACCCGAAAATCCACGGCAGCAAAACCCCGCGCTAATCCCACGCCAACCACCGACCCCACAGTTGCATGGGTAGTGGAAACGGGCATGCCCAAATTGGATGCGACCAGCACGGTCGTGGCCGCGCCAAATTCCACGGAAAATCCCCGTGTGTTCGTCAAAAGCGTAATTCTCTCACCCACCGTGGACATCACCCTGCGTCCCAAAACCGCAATGCCCACGGCTATGCCGAAACCTCCAACCACAAGCAGCGCAATCGGAACCTCAGCGCTTGCAGAAAGTCCTCCGGTATGGGCGATCATCCAGATCGCCGCCACCGGCCCCACGGCATTGGCCACGTCATTGGCGCCCAGGGACAAGGCCATGTAGCAGGCCGTGCCCACCTGCATCCGGCGAAACAGGTCTTCCATGGATTCCGGCCCATGCTTCAGCCCCTTCAAGAGGCGCCCGACAATCCGGTAGCCAACGATCCAGACCAGGAGGGCAAGACATGCGGTGACTCCCAGGGCGCCGAAAACACCTAAACCCAGGGACCGGCCATAGGGCATTTTCAATAAAAACGAGAGCAGTACCAGGGTCACGGTCATGGCAACCCAGAATGGCGCCCAATACCTTGCTTTTTCAAAAAAATGCCGGGCGGTGAGGATATGACGGCGGATGTGGGTGAAGACGAAAAAGGCAATAACAGCGCCAAAAAAAGGCGAAATTAACCACGAAAGCACGATCCCGACCATGGTTCCCCACCGGACCACGTCCGGACCGCCGACAACCAGGCCGAAACCCAGGATGCTGCCCACAATGGAATGGGTGGTGGACACGGGAAAACCGCTGATTGTCGCTACAAGCACCCATACCCCCGCGGAAAGGAGGGAGGCCAGCATACCCAGCATGAGCAGTTCCTGATCAACGATCCTCTCAGGATTGATGATTCCGCGAGAAATGGTTGCGGCTACGTTGGCCCCTAAAAAAACAGCTCCAAGAAAAGCCAGAATCCCGGCAATGGTCACGGCTTGCCGAACGGTGATGGCCCTGGAGCCTACGGAAGAGGCCATGGCATTGGCCGCATCATTGGCGCCAATGCTGAAGGCCATGAGCAGCCCGCCGAGAACGGCGAGGACCAGAACGGTTGTGGCGATGTCCATGCGGGTTAAGAACCTGGAGTGACCGTTGGTAACGGCGAGATTGCGTCCGGGTGGGCGCAGGAGTACAAAAAGTCCTTCCCGCTGTCAAAAGAATGTAACATTCCCGTGATGCTTTTGGTATTTCTTTGCACTAGAATTGTCTTTTCCTGAAAAACAAATATCAAAGGTTCATCAACCCTATGGCTCCTTCTTCCCTGCGCATGCGCATTCTGTTCTGGTTCTGGGGACTGCTTCTGCTCGTCTTCATCCCCTTGTACATCTTTCTGGCACATACGGTGAAAAACGACCTGCTGGCCCACGGCCAGGACCGGGCGGAACATCTCCTGGAGGCCGCCTGCTGGCTCTTTTCCAGCCAGGCTGATGGCACAAACCATACTTTTATGCAGAACTGGATCACTGAATTCGGCTCCCGCCTCGAAACCCGCCTGACGTATGTTTCAGCCGGTCGGGTTCTCGCGGACAGTCATGTGCATGAACAACGTCTCGATCACGTGGAGGACCACGGCAACCGGCCGGAAATTCTCGCGGCCCTGCAGGGCCGGACCGGCTTCGACATCCGCCGCAGCGCCACCATTGACCGGGGATTGATCTACGCCGCCCGATTGTGTCCCGTGGACGCCTTCCCCCAGGGGATTTACAGGGTGGCCCTGCCGCTCTCGGAGCTTTATGGTCGCCTGGACACCTTGAAAACACGATTTCTGTCCATCCTTGTCGCGTGCCTGTTGGCTTCAGCGGCTGCAAGCTTCCTGGTCACCCGCAACATTCTTACCTCCCTCAAGAACATGGTCGGTCTGGTCTCCGAGGTGGGCAAAGGGGCGTATGACCGCCGCGTACATGTGGAACAAGGCAGTGAATTCGCACCTCTGGCTGAAGCGGTGAACGCCATGGCCGCCGCCATATCCTCCCACGTCAAGGCCATGAGGGAACAAAAGGCCCAGTTGGAGGCGCTCTTCAACGGCCTAAGCGAAGGCGTGCTCACCGTGGATCAACAGGGACGCATTCTCTCGGTCAATCCCGCGTTCATGCGATTTTTCCCGATGGTCCAGCACATGGAGGGCAAAACCATCATCGAGGCCACCCTTGAACCTGATCTGGCCGCCGCAGTCCAACGCATCCTGGAAAGCCGATCCCAGCAGGAGGAGTCACTTCTGCTCAGTCGTCCCGGAGGCCGGGAGCTGGAAGCCAAAATCAACATCTACCGAGATCCATCCGAAAATCTGCGTTGCGTCGTGGTGGTCCAGGACGTCAGCCTGCCCAGGCGCATGGAAAAAATCCGCCGGGACTTCGTGGCCAATGTTTCCCACGAGCTGCGCACGCCGCTGACCTCCATCAAGGGCTACACCGAAACCCTGCTGGGCGACCCGCCGCCCGAACCGGAAACAGCCCGCACGTTTCTGAACGTCATCCACAAAAACGCCGGTCACATGGCCAGCATGGTCACGGACCTGCTCAAACTGGCCAAACTGGAATCCGAAGCCCCCCTTGGTCCGCTCCAGATTGTTGATGCGCATATATCCCTGGAAGAAGCCCTGGACATCTGCTCCCCCTTGGCTGACGCCAAGTCCGTCCTGCTTGAAAAACAGCTTGACCAACAAAAAATCAATGTTTTCGGAGACAAAAATCAGTTAACCCAGGTTTTTCAAAATATTGTCGAGAATGCGATCCGCTTCAGCCCGGCACGAGGAAAGATCACAATAGCAGTCCGTCCCCAGGGGGAATTCGTTGTCTTTTCCATTACGGATCAAGGACCCGGCATCCCCAGGGAGCATCAGGATCGTCTGTTCGAGCGCTTCTACCGCCAGGACTCGGCCCGCAGCGAAGGCAACGGCGGGACCGGCCTGGGGCTGGCCATCTGCAAGCACATCATCCGCAATCACGAAGGCAGGATCTGGGTGGAGAGCGTTCCCGGCGAAGGCGCCACGTTCCTGTTCACGCTCAAGATCGCGCCGGCAACAAGGTAAGCGTGTCCAGTTCGGAAAGCTTCACCTGCTTGTAGAATGAACCGTGTTTTCGGCCCGCGCGGGACTTGACTCCATGGGCGCAAAACGCAGGGCCATGCGCTGCAGGTCGTCCAGATAGTCCCGCCATCGTCCCAGGTAAAAAGCCAGGGCCGTGGAAAAATTCTTGCCCACCAGGCCATCCAGAAAAAGTTGCGAAATCTCTCGTTCCTGTTGCAGCACATACTGGGACAAAAGAAAGACTTTGCGTTCCTCGGTGTTCATCCCCAGCAGCAATTGTTGCAGCGCATGCCTGGCCCTGGGTTGATACATCCAAAAATACATCAAATCCAAGGCGTTGACAAAAGCCGCCATGTTCTGGCTTTCCTCCTCGCGGTTCACGGCGCAGACAAACCGTTCCGGACATTCCAGCAGGTGCAGCACCTGTTCCTCGGGATGCTGCAGTTCAAGCCGGGCATAGATGTCGAACAACTGTTTCAATTTGGCTTCATAGTCCAGGAATCGTTCCCGGAAGTTGACTGTTCGATCCGCGAACCCCTCAATGAAACCGGCGACAATGTCCGAAGCCAGCTTGGAAATAATGGCCGCCCAGTTCTGCAAGATCGAGCCGACGGCCGGGACCCCGGACGCAGCGAGCATTGCTCCGAGCATGAAGTTGAACAGCAAGGCCAAGGGGATGGAAAGCACGGTCCGAAATACATTGCCCATGGCCGCGGCCCTGGGCAGGCCCCGAAACAGATTATGCCCCGCAAGATACAGGGCGTTGACCAGGGCGATGGTCGCGTACAAGACAAAAGGACTGTTCTGGGCCGTCACCCCCAAACCTTGTTCAAGAAACAACGATTTGACCAGATAGTCCAACAAGGGAACGGAAAACCCGGTATACATCAAGGAGTCGGCTATCCGGTTCCACTTTACGTATTCACTCCAGCGCAGCAGCGGTGAACGGCGCAAACCGCCGACTCCCAGCACGGATTGAATGATATTGCGCAGCCCGGTGATGCCGAACCAGATGAACGCCCCAAAATACGCCAGGAGCCACCAGTCCCTGGTCAGGGCAAACGTGGCAAAGGCGGGCACGAGCCCGACCAATATTTTCAAACAATTTTTGATGTTCGTGTTCACATAACGCAGACCGGGCAGGGCCTTTCTTCGGGGCTGCCGGGTGCAGTCCAGATGCAGGTTGTTGCCCTGGTCACCGGAATACCCTCCCAGAATACGGATATTGCTTTGCTCCACAGGCACGTTCTGATACCCCCGGACAACCCAATCATCCTCATATAAACAAAAACGCGATATTTTGCCCAAAAAGGGTCTTCTACGCAGCCCGGACCACTTCTTGCGCTTATGGGGGGGCGCCCCTTGCCACGCCGTGCCGTAGGTCCTCCTGCGCACCACTTCAATGCGCACGGGGATGTGCGGTTCTGCCGTGATCACCCGTTTCAACTGCCTGCGGCATTTCCCGGGCAGCGTGTCCACGACCACCAGGCCCATGCCCGGCACCCGGGCGGACTGTCCGGTGGAATCCGTGCCGATGCGTGATTTCAGGGTTGTGCTTCGGTAATACCCGCGCAAGGTTTCCAGGTCGCGCAAAATGGCCTGCAAATGCTCCACCCGGGATTGGTCGGCGTCAGGCTTTTGGGTGTATTCCTGGATGATCGACTGCACGCAGCGCTTGAGCCGCAGGGCGTTCCCGGAATTCAAGGCGGCCTGAAGATCCAGGATCCGCGGATTGTCCGGACACCGGTCAAAGGCAAAGTCCTTGAAATTGAACGTTTCCAGCCTGGAGATCCGGCCGCGGCATTCATAGAGAATTTCCAGGACATCCTCGGCCCGCAATCCGCTCAAACTCAAGGTAATCCGATACCTGACAAACAGGCGTTCCAAACGCTGCAGCAGCCCGTGGGGGGTATGGTGCAGCAAATCAGGGACCTCGTCACTTTCCGAGGGGATAAAAGGATTGTGGATATCCGGATTGTTTGCAGGGCGTAAATAGCCGTCGATGATTGCATCTATGTCCAAGGCGTTCATTCGCTCAATCAGTTCATGACCGACTTGGCGCTGCCGCGCATCCCCGCGAGTGCAACACTCACGCAGCTCTTCCAGGCGATCCTGCAAATGGGGCAGGAGATGATCATGGATCAATTTGCCCAAATGGTGCAGGGAGGGCTGTCCGGTCCCGACCAGGGCAAGCAGATCGGATCGGCTCAATGGCTCCAATTGAATGGAAAATTCCTGATTTATTGCCAAGCGGTGTACTTTGTTGAATGCTTCCAGGGCCTTGAAAATATAAGCCTGTTGGTACTCGGATACGGCGCGCCCTTCAGCCATGAAGGCTTGCAGCTCCGGTTGGGAGATGAACTCCAGAAAATCCTTGGTGTCCGAGAAGCCGCGCGGGGTCCAGATATATCGGATGTAACGGTCCCTGAACCGGGTGCTGAATTCAAGACCCACGCGAACATTCACGCCCATGATTTCCGCGGCCTTCATCAACTCCTCAGCGACCTCGGGCACCAGATAATTATAGTAGATGACCCGCAAACGCCGGATACCCTTGATCCAGGCGTCCATGATCAGATGCGTGGCGGATTTCCGGCCCTTGGTGTTGGCATCGTGCACATGGTCGTCAAAGGCGATTTGATTCCACTGCTCGGGCATTTCCACCAGATGATACTTGCGCAGCTGGCGGGCGATGGTTCTGGGACGACCCATGGCCGCGTCGCGAAAATCATGGGCCAGTCGCAGTTTGCGTTCCTCGTCTTCGCCCCGCACCAATTCCTTCATGATCTGCAGCAGCACCCGGGCCGTATTTTTGCGGGAAACCGTGCCGGAAGAGGAAAATACCTCGTCACGAAGCGCCCGCAACGTGCGCAGACGGTCGCCGGCATTATTCCGCTCCAGGGAACGAAAAAGCTTGATCACGGCATAGGCGATGCGCAGACCGGTGGAAGCCGCCATCTCCTTGATCCCGTGGGGATGCAGAAAAGGAATCAACAGGCTTTTCAGGCTCCGTGGATCCTCTTCCTTGAGCACATCGTTGACGATGCGCAGCAGTTCATAATCCTTGCGATCAAAAAAAAGCCGATCCCGAAAGCTCTGGAGATTCATGGTTCCCCTTTTTCGATCCTTTGTTGCATCCCATGCCTGTAACAATCCTGTAACAATAGAGTGCCCAAACTCACAAACGCGAGATTGGACCAAGTGTCAAGACGTTGCTGTTTGTTCAACAGAATGAATTTATATTCGCTTTGACCCTCATTTGTTGCTCCTTTTGCGCGGCCGATTTGCCCTGCTTCGGCTGCCTCGATCTCCGCCTGGTTCATCATCTGTCTTGTGTCTTATGCCCTCGATATTTGCGGTACAATCCCCGGAATTGATGGTAACTCAACCCCAAGTGTTCTGCGGCTTTACGTTGGTTGTACTTTGTCAACTGCAAGGCACGGGTCAACAAATCGCGCTCCAAGGCAGCCACGGCTTCGGGCAGTGTTTGTTTCTGCATGAACATGCACGCTTCTTTTTCCATGGGGTCATTCTTTTCCTGAGTGCCATGGCCGCCAACCACCAACTCAAAAGCATGTTTTGATGCATCGCCAGGCGGGCCATAGGGGCTTGCGAAGGGATCCAGGACCACATCCCTGACAACATCGTTGTGAGCGCGGAACACGGCCCGTTCCACGACGTTTTTCAATTCCCGGATATTCCCCGGCCAGTCATGGCCTTCTAATTTGCGTAACGCCTGGTCAGCAAAACGCGGCGAATTCTTGCGGCCAAGCTCCAGTCCCATGCGTGCGGCAAAATGGTCCGCTAAAAATACCACGTCGCCACCTCTGGCTCTGAGCGGGGGCACATGCAACACTTCAAAACACAGTCTATCCAGAAGGTCGGGTTTAAAGCGCCCCCGTGCAGACAAGTGGCGCAAATCAACATTGGTGGCGGCAATAATCCGCACATCCGCATACATGCTCATGGATGCGCCCACACGCTCAAAAACCTTGTATTCCACAGCTCGCAGAAGCTTTTCCTGGACCGTCAAAGGCATGCCCCCGAGCTCGTCCAGGAACAGCGTACCCTCGTGAGCGGTCTCCAACCTGCCCCGCCGAAGCCGTGAAGCCCCTGTGAACGCCCCGGGCTCGTGCCCGAACAGCTCGGACTCCAAAAGAGTCTCGGCCAATGCAGAACAATTCAAAGCCACAAAGGGCCCCTGCCAGCGCTTTGAATGATAGTGCAAACGCGCCGCGGCCAGTTCCTTGCCAGTGCCCCGCTCTCCCACCAACAACACCGGCCGGTCCACAACGGCCACTGCAGCGAGCTGTTCCTGAAAGGATAAAAATGCATCGGATTGCCCGAGCGCCTCGGTCAACCCGGGAATAAGTTTGGCATTATTAACCATAATATATGCATTATAACCAAAATTAGGATAAATTTGTCAATAGATATGAGGCTATCCAATCCAACTACCTTAAAACAAAATCATTTTTTCTTGGCGCAAAACATGCAAAAAATCATGCAGAAACTTGACCTTTTCAAGGAGGATCCCATGGGCATCTTTACACGATTTCGCGACATCATCTCTTCCAACATCAATGCCATGCTGGACAAGGCCGAGGATCCGGAAAAGCTGCTCCGCCTGATGATCCAGGAAATGGAGGAGACCCTGGTGGAACTGAAGGCCGCCTGCGCCGCGGCCATGGCCTCGACCCTCAAGGTCCGCCGGGAATGGGAGCAGATCGCGGCCAAAGCCGAATCCTGGCATGCTAAAGCCGGGATCGCCGTGGCCAAGGGGCGCGAGGATCTCGCCCGGGAAGCTTTGCTTGAAAAACGCGCCCTGAACGCGAAAGCGCAGCGCCTGGCCGAGGAACTGCATGAAAACGAAGGCATTATCGAAGGTTACAAGACTGATATCGAGACTCTGGAGGAGAAACTGAATGCAGCCAGGGAAAAACAACGTTTGCTCGTTCAGCGGCACCGGCGGGCCCAGGGCAAAAAGCGCGCCCAGGGGGATCTGCGCCGGGTCCAGGCCAATAGCGCGATGCTGCGCTTTGACGAGTTCGAGCAGCGCATCGACCGCCTGGAGGCCGAGGCGGATCTGGCCGGCCCCTGGCCGCGTACCGACGCGGATCGATCTGAGCGGGAGCCGCCCTTTACCTTGGAAGAAAAGTTCGCCATGCTGGAGGTTGACGAAGGTATCGAGCAGGAACTCGAGGCCCTGCGCCGGCAAACTGCCCCTGCTTCGCATCAGCCTGGATCCATGCCCCGCGAACAGGATGGAGGGGAGCATTAGAAGTTTGTCCCGAGCAGGATGGGTCTTGCTTTTCAGCGCTGTTGCACTGTCTGACCGAGCCAGGATTCGTCAGTTCAAATGATTGCCGGGCGCATCCATCGATGGTTCTGTTTCCATTGAGCAATCGTTTGAACATACGAAGCCGGCGAAGGAGTTTGCGACAGCGCTGAAAAGCAAGGCCCATCCTGCGATCAAATGGAATGGGGACAACGGGACAAATTCCTAATGCACCCGGATGGAGAGCGGAAACAACCGTGGGACGCACGATGACGATATGCCGATTGTAAAGAAAAAAGGGACAAACCAATGATGGGATTTCTTACCGCCGTGGTCGTTGCCGGTTCCGCGCTGATCGGCCTGATCATTCTCGGCGCGATACTCTTGATGGGGCTGCGTCTTTTACGCCCCAAATCCGGCGCCGCCGCGTCCGGCTTTGACCGCAACGAGGCCCAATTGATGCAGGAACTGTATCAAGGGCTGGAAAAACTCGACGCCCGCATTGAAAACCTGGAATCCATCCTGCTCCACAAGGATGGCAAAGGCGGTCAATCATGAGACACTACGAACAATTACGATGGGACAGGCTCTACCGCTCCCGGGACGGCATGATCCTCGGCGTCTGCAAGGGGTTGGCCCAGTTTCTGGACATTTCCGTATTCTGGACACGCTTTGCCGCTGTCCTGCTCTTGTTCTTCACCGGACTCTGGCCCCTGGTCGGAATCTACCTGCTGGCCGGGTTCCTGCTCAAACCGGAACCGGTCCTGCCCTTGTTCACGGACGAGGAAAGCGACTTCTACCAGGTCTATACGCAATCCAGAAAACAAGGTCTGTCCCGGGTCAAAACCAAGTTCGACCGCCTGGAAAAGCGCATCCGTCGATTGGAGGACGTGATCACCTCTCGGGAGTTTGACTGGGATCAGCGCTTGCGCAAATAGCATGATTGTGTTTACTTTTTTGAAAAACATAAAAAAAAGGGGCCTTGGCCCCTTTTTTTGTTTTGGTGACGTCTCGCGCCTAGATCTTGCGCACCGAGATAAAATGTTCCTGCATGGCAATGGCCCCGCCGGCCGGGTCCCATTTCTCAATGCCGCCGGGCATGAGCATGTGGTCGGCCACGCCCTTGCCCCGGGCCCGGCTTTCCACGGGCAGGGTATGGCCGAAACCGTGCACCATAAACACGGCCTCGGGATGGATGAATTCCGTCACAAAGGCCTTGATCCTGCCGGAATACCCGTTCGCCGAGACCTCCACCAAATCGCCCTGGGCAATGCCCATCTTGGTGGCTACGGCCTCATTCATCCAGAGGATGTTTTCCGGCATCTGTTTGGATAGCAGGGAGTTGTTCACCGTGTGCCCTTGGGTATGCACGCCGCACCGGCCGAAAGTTATCCTGAACCGGCCATCACCCGGTCTGTCCGGGCTGACATAAGGCTTCAGGGAAGGCAGCCCCTGGGATTCCCATTTTTGATTGATCAATTCGATCTTCCCGGAAGGTGTCTTGAAAACAAATTCATCCGGTGTGAAATATTTGGGCTTGTCCGCCAGGGAAACCGACCCTTTGGCTTTGAAATCCTCCAGGGTCACGCCCGTGCCTTCCAACTGATAGGCCCAGATGTCTTCAATGGAGTCAAAGGCCAACTTGTCCATGCCCAGGCGTTTGGCCAGGCCGCAGAGGATCTCCCATTCCGCCTTGCTTTCATAGCGCGGTTGCACCGCCCGGTTCCGGATGAAAAAGGACGGCTTCAGCCCGTTCTTGCCGGCCAGGATGGATTCGCGCTCCAGGTAGGTGGACAAGGGCAGCACTACGTCCGCGTACCAGGCCGTATCCGACCAGCTGAAGGTGGTGGAGACCAGCAGGTCCAGCTTGTCGAAAACCTTTTTCAGGGCTTCCGGATCCGGATACGCCATGAGCGGATCATGCCGATGACAGATATAAGCCCTGATGGGATACGGCTCGCCGGTCTCAATGGCCTTAAACGCCAAGTGCAGCAGTCCGGGTCCGGCATCGAACTGTGGATGTTTCCAGCCCACGCCGTCGGCCCGTTTTTCCTCCGGCTTGGGGAAAAGATCCGCCAGCTTTTTTAAACCTTTGCGCCCGACATCCTTGGGCGTGGCAGCCATGGGCAGACCTCCTTTGGCGCCGATGGCCCCCAGCAGGGAGTTGATGATATAAATCGTCCGGGACATGTAAAAGGAATCCGAATATCGAGCATTCATCCACCCGGGATGCCAGAGCACGCTGGGGCTTGCCTGGGCAAGTTCCTGGACGAACGCTCGCAAATCCTTTGCGGAAACGCCCGTCTCTTCTGCGGCCCATTCCGGTGAGTATGGGGCGACAAAGGCTTTCAGCGCATCCAGATCCTGGATAAACCGGCTTGCATACTCCACGTCATAAAGCCGCTTGGTCAACAACTCGTGGATTACGCCCAGATTGAAGGCGTAGTCCGTGCCCGGGCGGATCATAAAAAAACGAGTGGCCTTGCTTGCGGAAATATTGGCCCGGATGTCAATAACGGTCAGTTTGCAGCCATTGCCTAAGGCATCCAATGTATCGTTGACTTCCTTGACATTGATGGCCTCGAACAAATTACGCGTCTGCAAAACAATGTGTTTGGCGTTCTTGTAATCGTAGATGACCCCCTTGCGTCCGAAGCCGAACAGGGATTGAGCCGCGTGTTGCACGTTGCGCGCACAGGCCGAGTCGTGATTGCAGTAGTTCGGGGAACCGAGACCGCGCATAAAGGCTTGATGCAAATCCGGAAACGGCCCGCCACGGTCGGACCAGAGCACGCTGCGCCCGCCGTGCTTGTCCATGACGGCTTTGAGCTTCTCCGATACATAGTCCAAAGCCTCGTCCCAGCTGACCCGCTTCCACTTGCCCTCTCCTCGCGCTCCTTCGCGGATCATCGGAAACTGTGGCCGTTCATCATCGTTGAGCAGGGCCAAACCCGCGGCGCCCCGGGCGCACAAGGCGCCCTGCAGGCCCGGGGCATAAGGATTGCCTTGAATATAGACAACTTCATCGTTTTCAACGTCGACCTGGATCGGGCAACGCACCGTGCACATTCCGCACACGCTGAAAATGCTTTCCTTGGCCATTGAATCCTCCCTCGAATCAAGATGGATGGTGTTGCCGCCAGCCAAGCCTGGCACGTATGAACACAAACGGTTTCCTTTTCATGAATGCAAAAGTGGAGCAGGCCGAAATTTCCTCATTTTTTTAAATGGAATAAACCCGCGCCCTGTTTTCCGTCGGATCAAAAATAGATCACTCAATATTTGACTGCATGCGCCATGCCAGAACGCCAACCATGTACTCATCAAAAATATTAGGATGTTACTTCTGCAATTGGGATGCGATGCAGGATCTTGTGCGGGTCATGCAAAGACACGTTTACATATTTTTGCATACTTTAATTTACGATTCCTCGGGACACAGAAAACCCGCGAAAACTCGTTGGACATGACTGCAAGGACCAGCTCTTCGTAGGTGTCATGTCGAGCATGGTAAAACTATCCTGCGTTGCTCACGATGCCACCAGCATCCCGGTTCGCTGAACTGAAAGCGCCCCGTGCTGCTCGATAATCCCCGGCGTTCAGCTGCATCCGGCGAATGATCTTCTGCATGGCCACCCGGCTCAGACCGGCCATTCTGGCGGCCTTGGAGACATTGCCGGCAGTGACGCCAAGAAGGTTATGCACATATTTCTTGGTGAACTGCTCCATGATCCGGTTGCGCGCCTGGATATAGGGTTCCGTTGTCGTATCGCCGGGCTGCTGTTCGACTTGCGCTTTCGAGACCGCTTCAGGCTTTTCCACGTCACGAATGTGCTCCGGTGTAATCTCCTCTTCCTGACAAAAAATAAGCGTACGCCGCACAAAATTCTGCAATTCACGGATATTGCCGGGCCAGTTGCGGAGCATGAGCTCTTCCATTGCGTCCATGGAGTAACGTTTCCTTGGAACGCCCAGCTCTGCAGCGAATTTTTTATTGTAATGGTCCACCAGCAAGGGAATGTCTTCCCGTATTTCTCGCAGACTCGGGGTTTGGATCCTGACCACATTCAAACGATAGAACAAATCCTCTCGAAACTTACGTTCGCGGATTCTTTGCTCCAGATCCTGATTGGTACTGGTCAAAATGCGGACATTAATCTTCTTGTTCTTGCTGCCGCCCAATGGACGCAATTCCTGCTCCTGCAAGACACGCAAAAGCTTTGTCTGGAGGGATACCGGCATGTCGCCGATCTCGTCCAGTAACAGGGTTGACCCGTCCGCCTCTTCGAACAACCCGACATGGTCCGTGGTCGCGCCCGTGAAGGCACCCTTTTTGTGGCCGAAAAGTTCGCTTTCCAGAAGCTGCTCCGGGATGGCCGAACAATTTACAGCCAGAAAAGGCCGGGCCTTGCGCCTGCTCAAATCATGAATGGCCCTGGCCACCAGCTCCTTGCCGGTTCCGCTCTGGCCGTTGATGAGTACGGGAAAGTCGGTGTGGGCCAATGCCTGGATCGTGTCGTAGAGCTTGAGCATCGGTTGGCTTTGACCGATAAAGCTTTCAAAAGTACTTTTTCGGGATATCCTGGATCGCAGATTGAGGTTTTCACGAATCAGCTGGTTGCGTTCCAAGCCTTTTTTCAGGATACGCAAAAAATCGGGAATTTCAAAGGGTTTGGTCACAAAGTCATAAGCGCCGAGTTTGATGGCTTCCACTGCGGTTTCTATGCTGCCAAAAGCGGTCATCATGATGATGGTCACATAGGGATCGACCTTGCGGATCTTCGTAAGCAGATCCATTCCATCCATCTCCGGCATCCGGATATCCATAAGAATGAGTGCATGATCGCCCCGGCGGACCATTTCCAGGGCCTTTTTCGGATTCGGCGTGACGGATACCTTGACTTTCTCCAATTCATGGGACAGCAGTCGTTTCAATCCATCGAGCAAGTCCACCTTATCGTCGATGATCAGCACGTGTTGTTCATGCATAGCAATTTGGGCTGTAGATTGTGAAAAGACATGGCCCGTCTGGCCGGCAACCACTCCGATCCTGGAGACAGGTAAAATAAAACCGTCAGGGCATCAGGCTTTCGTTTTTTTGGCGCACGCCTGCAACTCCGTGGCAATTCGCTTGCAATTGCGGGCATGCTTTTCAATGACGGCCACGTCCTGGGCGATGGGATCGCCGGTCGGGATCTCCTTGAGCAGCAGTTGGGCATAGCAAAGAACAATTCCCAGGGAATTGTTGATTTCATGGATCGCGCCAGCGGCCTGGCAAATCGATTCCGCAAGCTCTTCGGCATCCCGGCTCGTGTGATCACCCCGCTTCCCGGGTGGAGTATTTGGGACATAACTGAGCCCACTGCCAACTTTTCCCTGGTCTTCCAAGGCTGGACCGGAGTGGGCCGGAGAAGGTCCGGCGCGAAAAACATCGACCATGGCTTTCCAGGCCTTGGCCTTCCAACGGGAGATCGTGGCCGGATGTACGCCGTGTTTTTCCGCGAGCCGCATTGTCGTCTTTCTTCCAGCCAAGACATCCAAGGCGGCCTCGGCCTTGACCTCGGCGAATAAAGTCTTCCTCTTCATGGCGTTTCCTTGGGCATGCGGACACCTGCGGTCGATTTGAATCCTCTCCAGCTTGGGACATACTTTTGATGTTTTTAATGCTGTAACTTGTCATTGCTATGCCAATCACCGTCACATTGCAACCTTATGTTAGCACCAAGATGCTAAAGACTGTTCGCATTAAATGCGAATCCGCTACTTCAAGAAAGTAGCATGCAAAGACCGACACTGCTTCCATCTGGTTGATATCCATGGCCATTAAGAACACAACTCCATATGCATTTCTTTTGGTTCATTTTTTGCTTTATTTACAAGAGACACGCATGATCACAGGTTGTTTTTTCTGGCAACAAGGGTATATATAACCCAATTAGGAGTCGAAACTTTCGCCCGGGATTTTGATTGGCAAAATTCGGCGAGAACTGCCCTCTTTCATTGATCTAAACGTCAATATCCGGTTAAATCCTTGGATCCCTTTAAGGATCAGGCAACAATCGTTCACAATTTCATCAAAAAACAGGAGCAAAGTTTTGGGCAAATACTACATCAAAACCAATCAGGAGCGATGCGTCAGTTGCAATGCCTGCGAGGTTCATTGTCAATCCAAAAACAACCTGCCGGAAGACATCCGTTTTGGGAAATTAACGACCCTTGGACCGTTCAAAAAAAAAGGATTGCCTCGCATATTGAGCATGTTCATTCCTTGCTTTCATTGCGATCCGGCCTGGTGCGTCCAGTCCTGTCCCACTGGCGCCATGACCAAAAGGACTGAAGACGGCATTGTCTACGTGCAAACAAAATTATGCGTGGGATGCAAGGCGTGCATTCAGGCCTGTCCATGGAATGTGCCGGTCATGAACAAGGTTACCAAAAAAGTTTTCAAGTGCGATTTCTGCATGGATCGCTTGGATCAAGGTCTCAAGCCGGCTTGCGTGAACGGATGTACGGCTCATGCCTTGGATTTCCTGGAGACGGACAGTGTCTCCTACGGCAAGCGGGAAGCACCCGCACTGGGATTGTTGTTGCAAAAACACAGGGAGCTCCAGAGATAGCCGTGAACCTTCAACTGCTTGCAACTCTTTTATTTTTCCTAAAGATGAGCCACGGATCAATGTCTGCTGCCGGGCACAAATCTCTTTTTTGCTCCCGGCTCATGACCGGGACCTATAAAAAATTTTAACCTGAATGGGAGGAAAAGGTATGCACAAAAGAGCATTCTTGGTCATCGCCATCCTGCTTGCCTTGGGAGCAGCGACCATGGTGGCCGACTCAGGATGGGCCCAGGTGTCCAATCTGGAGCAGGCCATTGCTGAAGCGCCCAGAGGTACGGAACCGGGTCAAATCAACGAGGATGTTCCCAAGGGATACCTGGGCATCCCGGGCGGACCGCAAATCAATATGATCCTGGCTTTCTTCTGGGCCGTGTGGGTGGGGTGGATCTTTTCCACGGTGGGCGCCTTCGGCGGGGTCATGGCCGGTGTCGGGCACATTACCATCTATGGCCTGGGGAACTACGCCGGCACCTTTCGACAAACCGCACCGACCATCAACAAGGCGGTCACGGACTCCATCCGCGTTTCCAACCAGTTTCTCGTGGGCACCAGCGCCCTGATCTCATCCATCAATTACTATAAATTGGGTCGACTCGTGTTGCCCGTGGCCGTGGCTCTGGCCATCGGTTCCATTGCCGGTAGCTATCTTGTGCCATGGCTTACAGCTGGCAAAGTTTCTTTTCGCGACTATGTCGGCTATTTCGGAATCTTTGTTCTGGCTCTTGGTCTGTGGATGCTTTACGAGACCACACCGCGCGGAGCGGCCGGAAAGAAAAAGGCGAAACAGGCCGCGGACGCCTTTGAAGCGACCATGAAGAAGAAACGTTCCGGCGAAAAAATTGACACCAGCGAATTGGGCGTGAAAATGACCAATTTTTCCTTGGGCCGCATTGCATTTACCTTTTATGGGGTTGAATTCTCCTTTAATCCGCTATTCTCCATATTTGGCGGCTTCATCATTGCGGCCATCGCATCGTTCTTGGGTGTTGGCGGCGGCTTCATGCTCGTACCCTTTTTGACCAGCGTGACCGGCCTGCCCATGTACCTGTCCGCCGGCACGTCGGCTTTAGCCGTGCTCATCGGCATGATCACCAGCATTTTGAGCTATCTGCAACAGGGCGTGCTCGTGCATTGGCCGCTGATCGGTACCCAGTTGGTGGGCATATTCGTCGGCTCCATGGTCGGCCCGTACACCTCGCAGTACATTCCTGACAAATGGCTGAAACGGGTCTTCATCATCGTGGCTTTCTACGTTGGCTTGAACTACATGGCCCGCGGTTTTATCGGCAAGGACATCATGGCGTTGCTTTTCGGGTAACAAGTATTTCAGTCCGTTAAGCTCTGGGGCCGGCGCAATGCCGGCCCTTTTTTTTTACCGCCGAATACGGTAGGAAACAATCAATGAATGAATTCATGCTCCAGGCCTATCACTGGCTGGATTTACTACTTATCTCGCCTTACCGAACGCTGGCCAATCCAGTAAGCGGATTTTTTTTCGGAACATTCGTGCTCTGTCTCTGGGCGACCTTGGTCGGCGAATTGACATCCTTGGGCGTGGGTCGAGTGAATCGAACGTATCTCAAAAAATTGGAGCAAGAGTCCATTCGTTTGCACAATCTATCGGTCAAGGCCATTGTACACAAGGACAAGGAAAGTTACAGGGCGTGCAATAAAATGGCCAACGAGGCCTGGGGCAAATACTTTTTCGCCACCATTGCCCAGGGAGCGGCATCTCTTTGGCCCGTTCCCTTTGCCTTGGCCTGGATGGCCGCGCGGTTTCAGGCCGTTGAATTCGAACTGGCCGTGCCCATCCCCCTGCTTCCGGACACTGTGGGCTACCCGGCCGTTTTCTTGCCCATGTACATTTTGGTTCGGATCTGCTTTTCCAAACTCAAGCCATGGTTGCCGCTGTTTCATGGCGATGATGCGCCAAGGTTGCGCCGACCAGGCCATGAAGAGGAAAAAATGATCACATGGGCTGATGTGGACAAACACAAGGGCCTGCCCGGTTAATTCAAGACCTGTTGATCATTGAAAAGGACAAACCATGCACGAAAGCAGCCTGGGACAAGTTTTTCAGGATTATCTGACCGGCGAGCAGGTGGTGGAGACCACATACGAGGATCTGCGCCAGGCCCTGGCCCGGATGCTGGTCGAGGAAAAAGGTTACCCTAAAGACAAACTCAAACCCAAAGTGCCGATTACATTTGAAATCGACGGAAAAACCTTCACCCGCCGGGTGGATGTCGTGGCCTATGACGACCACGACGCGCCGCTCATGGCCCTGGTTTTTTGTTCCGGCACGCCGGAGACCTATACGCGGGAAGCGACCTATGCCGGCCGTTTGCTGCCCGATGGACCGGCGCCGCTGGTCATTGTCACGGACAACAAGGACGCCCGGTTATTGCGCACCCGGGACGGCAAACAGCTGGCCGAAGGCTTTTCCAGCATCCCTACTTGGGAAAAATTGCTGGAGCTGGCAGCCAAACACCCGGCGCCGACCCTTGATCCCCAACGCCTTCTCAAGGAACAACGCGTCTTTTACATGTACAGCGGATTTCTGGAAGGGTGCTGAGACAACAAGACGTGCCCGGCAGGTGCCGGAATATAGTAATGCCCTGTTGACGACGAAGATCCCCACGAACGCGCAGAGCCCGCTTTGATGAGCGGGCTCTGTGGGTTTGGCGGCGTGGTTTTGCAAAAA
>DSBL01000013.1 GCA_011049455.1 Desulfonatronum sp.
ACAAAAAATTTGAGTCTGCCTGAACCTTAAAAGCTGGAAACATTCCGGCGTGAAGACCAATTTTACCTTAAATCGAACAAAGAAAGCCTTGTAAAAATTTTGAATCGATCAATTCAGGTTTGAGATGCTTCCTCCAAAAAAATTACCATCAAAACGCAAAAACACCTGTTCTTCGGGAATGTTTTCAGGATAGGCAACCCGCTGTTCCCGGCCGATGGTCTGCATTGGACGGCATTGCAGGAGATTGATCCGGCACGAGTCATCCTGGGAAAAATTGACCGTGAATTCGATGTCTACGGGATACTGATACATGGTTTCCAATTTTTTCAGCATGGACTGCATTATCCGCGGATAAGGCGATTCTGCGAGCAATTCATCAAAGGTGATATTCCAGGCCTCCTGGTTTTTGATGCCCAGTTGCCTGATTTGCTGGTTCACTTCGTGGTCTTTCACGGCGATGCGGTCCAGGGATATGCCCAGGCGCTGGCCCATGAGGTCGAACACCGACATGGTCACCAGCTTGTTTTCCCTCAGATCCAGCACGTCCACCTCGCGCTGCGAAAAACGCCGCAAATCCTCAGCCTCTCCATGGGGTCTCTGGAGAGGCGCATCCAGCGCCACGATGCGCGGGTAATCCCCTTCCACGCGGTTCACGGCTCTGGTTCCAAGCCCGAAAACCAACCGCAACATGCCAGCTTCGGGGTCCATGTCTCTTTTCCAGGTGTAGATATTGTATGAAAAGCCCACGCCGGCAAAATCAGGCAAAAAAAGGTGGCCGCGGTGGGAACCGGAAACGCGCTGCACCAGCAGGGCCATCTGCTCGTCAGCCTCATCCATGCCCCGCTGCAGCCGGTAGGCCAACGCGTCCTCGTTCATGGTGCTCGAGTAGATGCTGCGAACGGCATCCTCGAATTGTTGGTAGCGTTCCCGGGGTCTTCCCTGGTTGACCAGAAAGATGCTGTCGTATTTTCCGGCAAAGGCGTTCCCGAAATTATCCTCAAGCAGGCTGCTGGATCGAACGATGATCGGGTATTGGCCGAAGTATTCGAGCATGCGCGTGAACTGCTCCCGCACTTCATCCGGAAAGACGCCCACTTGCAGCCTTTTATGCAGTATCTGCCCCGCCTTGAAATACCCTGCCCGTGTTTTATGTTTCATGTACAGCTTCCACCAGCCATTCTGGACCAGGTAGGTATAGAACACGTCCGAACCGATATAAAACGAGTCATGAGGTTCCAGCTGGCTTGGCCAGTCAAAGGTCTCATCCTTTTCCAGAATTCGACGGGCCACCAGCATGCCCACAGCCTTGCCGCCGATGCAGCCGGTTCCGATCAGACGCTCCCGCAGGCGCACCATATCCTCAAGGGTGAAATTGTCCCGCACCAAAGCGGACATACGTGGTTCCCTGGTGATCATGATCCTGCAGATCCGGTTGATCATGGCCTGACATTTTTCCGTATCCCAGGGCCGTTGCAGCAGCTGTTCCGCCTCCATGAAAAGACGATCCCAGTAGTCCAGACTCCTCTCGCTCCGCTCAGGCCTCCGTTGGGTCAATTCCGTAAAGAGCCGCGCCGCGTCCATACTGCTGACAATGGCTGTAAACCGGTCGCCTTCCATGACATGGGGGAGAAACATGGTGGGCGAGTATCGTTGCCAAGCCTTCAGGGGATGCACGTACATCCGGTTGTTTTCATTGAACACATCAATGAGCAGTTGCGTGGTTTCCCGGATCCGGGCCACGGTCTGATAGGAATGACTGTCCCTGATCAGGGCGAAATAGGCGATGGTGTTGAGTTCAAAGAGATAGGGACAGGTAATGACGAAAAAATTCCCTACCATCAGGTCCGTGGACCACTCTGAAAGAAGGTTGGAAAGGCAATCAAAGACGTAAAATATCCCTTCGCCCTGGTCCGTGATGATCCGAAACACCTCTGATGAAAATGATTCAAAGCCGTTCCGGGGATCAGGATGATACCGGGTGACCCCGGCAACCCCGTCTTCCACAAGGGGAAGATGGTCGGCAAAACGGATGTAGACGACCTTCCTGTGATCCGCGAGAGCCGCCTGGACAAAGGATCGGGCAAAATAGCGATAGTCTTCCAGAGCGCTGACCTGCCAGACCACATTGTCGCCGATGCGCAGCCGGTCCACAACATCATCGAACGAGGGAATCCCGGATGTGACCGGCTCACCCTGCGCATTCCGTCTAACACGGTGACGTCTCAGGCCTTCTTGACCGCGCAACACGGGACTCTCTTCGATTTGGTTTCTTCAGTCAAAACAGAATCACCCGGGTAGTGTTCGTGCATGGCCGGACCCCTCAGCGGGTCGTCCGGAAACAGCGGCATGGACAAAGGCTAATTCCAAACAATTAAAGCTTGATTTGGGGCGCATCAAACAGGGCTTGACCTGAAAAAAGGAAGGCAATCCTCCAGGCAGAAAAACAAGCCTGGCGATTATGTCATTCTCATGCTCGATATTTGGCCTGTTTCCGTTCACAGGCGGCATCGATCTTGGCCATCAGATCGTCGATGGAATAGGGCTTGAGCAGGTAATCGAATCCGCCGAGTTCAATGATCTCCTTGGCCGTGTCCACGGAAGCGTGTCCGGACAGGACCAGCACTTCCACGGCCGGATGGCGGCGCTTGATCTCGGCCAGGGCCTTGATCCCGCCCATGCCCGGCATTTTCACGTCCATCAGGACCACATCAGGCTCCTGTTTTGCCACATGTTCGAGGGCCGCCTCGCCGCTGTCCACGGCGTGGACCTGTACTCCCCGGGAACTCAAAAGCCTGCTCAGTGTTTTCCGGAACCGCTCTTCATCGTCAACTATCAGGACACGTGGTCTCTCAGGCATGGTTGCTTCCTGTCTCGTTTATCGGCAAGGTCACGGTAAAGGTGCTTCCCTGGCCCAACGCGCTTTGCACGCGGATGGTACCGCCCAGACGGGCAACAATCTTCTGGCTGATGGAAAGACCCAGCCCGGTTCCCTGGCCCGGCGACTTGGTGGTGAAAAACGGGTCGAAAATTCTCTCCAGGTATTCCGGGGCGATGCCGCAGCCCGTATCCCGAATGCGAACTTCCAGGTTGGACGGCCCGCCGCGCCGGGTGCTGACCGCCACCTCGCCCCGGCCGGTTATGGATTGGATGGCGTTGTTCAACAGATTGAGCATCACCTGGCGCAGTTGCGGCGCATCCGTGAAAACCAAGGGCAGGTCGCGCTGGTAGTCCCTGGTCAATAGGATATTCCGGCACTTGGCCTCTTTTTCCACAAGCCGCACCATATCCTCGACAATCTCGTTCACATCCACGGCCTGGATGATCGGATCGTTCTTGCGGGCGTAATTCAGGAGGTTGTGGGTGATGGATTTGCAGCGATCCACCTGCCGGATGATCTCCCGCAGGCTGTCCTGAATATCCTGGCCATCCGGGAAACGCTCCAAAATACCCGGAACCAGCAATTCCCCCAGCAACTCGGCCTCCTGGCGGATCACGGCCAGGGGGTTGTTGATCTCATGGGCCAGACCGGCGGAAAGTTCTCCCAGGGCCGCCAGCTTGTGGGCCTGCAAGAGCCGGTCATCCTCCAGCCATGCCGGGGCTTGTTCCTGCTGAGGATTTTGGTTCATGTCCCGGCCCGATGCATGCATGGCTGCGATTCAAAAAAAATTGGAGTGTGCTCGCGCGAAATAAGGGAAAAAGGCGACCCGTCACACGGTCGAAAATCCCGGGCCCGTCCCGGCATGCAAAGTCCGCTATTGATTCTGGGCCCGATGAATTTTTTCTTCCTGAAGTTTTTTGCGCTCCACGGCCTGGCGAATTTTCTGCAGAAGATCGTCCAGCCGGGCAGGTTTCATGACGTAATCAAAAGCTCCCAGTTGCATTCCCTGGATCCCGGATTCCACGGAAGCATGGCCGGTGAGCATGATCACCTCCACCAGGGGCCAACGCAGTTTGATGGTTTGCAGGACCTGCAACCCGTCCATGCCGGGCATTTTCACATCGAGAATCACGGTATCCACTGTATTGTGCTGCAAATAGTCCAGGGCCTGCTCTCCATTCTCGGCTCCTTTGGCGATGAATCCCCGATCCTGGAGACGCTTGACAATGGTCTCCAGGAAATCGACTTCATCGTCCACAATCAGCACTCGAATGTCACTCATTTTCTATGAATCCTCCTGATCCAACCAAGACTCTTCCTTGTTGTCATGATTTGGATGATACACTTAAACCCCCGGGGGAGACAAGCCAAAAAGGGCCTGCAAATACCACCTTGCGTAAAAAACTCGGGCAGACAAAAAATCACACCGGCAGACTGATGGTGAATGTCGACCCTTTGCCGATTTCACTGGTCACACAAATTTTCCCGCCGAGGCTTTCCACGATCTGATAACTGATGGACAATCCCAATCCCGTGCCCTTGCCGGGATCCTTGGTCGTAAAGAACGGATCAAAAATCTTGTCCAGATTCTCCTGCCTGATGCCCGGTCCGGTATCATGAACAAGGACCTGGATTTCATTGGCATGATCATCAAACCTGGTGCTGATGGTCACTTCGCCGTCGTGATCAACGGCGTCCACGGCATTGTTGATGATGTTCAAAAAAACCTGCTGCAACTGGGAGGCATCGCTGGTGATGGTGGGCAATTGCGCGTCAAAATCCGTCACCAGGCCGATGTCCCGGAAATGGGCCTCGTTCTCCAGAAAAACCATGGTGTCTTTCAAAAGCTTGTTGATGTCGATGACCTCCCGGATCGGTTCCATGCGCCGGGCAAAACCCAGCAAGCGATGGGTGACCTTGCGCGCCCGGTCCACGTGGTATTCGATCTTGGTCACCGCGTCGTCGCATTCCTTCAGATTGGGATTGTCCTGGATATTCTCCTTATGCAAAAGATCCTTGACCCATCCGGCCTTTTCGCCGATGACCGCCAGCGGGTTGTTGATCTCATGGGCAATGCCCGCGGCCATCTTGCCCAGGGCGGCCATCTTGTTGCTCTGGAAAACCATGTCGTCGCTGACGGCTTTTTCCCGGGCAATGCGCTTCAGCTTGGTCATGATCGCCCTGGTGATCATGTACGTGCCCAGGGTGATCATGACCACGGCCAGAACGAACAGGATGCCCCCCCAGTCCCGCGCCCGGAGCAGCGGGGAAAGCTGTTCCTGGGGGTCCTCGATGATCACCAGCACCCAGTGGGTTGTCGGAATATACGTGGCCGCGAAAAACGCCCTTTTTTCCTTGAGGGATATTTCCTCCAGCCTGGTCGTGGATGTCCTGGAAAAATCCGGCCCCGCGGGCTGCTCCAGGATGGCGCCGCTGAACCTGGGATTGGTCTGCAGGATATTGTTCCTGTTGATCAGATAGGCGTCCCCGTAGCGTCCCACCTGGGCGCTGCGGACGATGTTCTCGATGATGTCCAGATTGATGGTCGCCCGCAGCATGAAACTTTTGTCCTGCTGGCGCACGGTCACGGCGATGATCACGTGGGGAATCCAGCGGAACCCCCGGAACACGTCGCTGATGTACAATCCCGAGGACATGGCCGGCATGAACCATTCCTCGTTCTTGTAGTTCACCCCGCGCAGTTCCGGATGCGGGCCGACATAAGCCACGTGATTCCCGTTCTGATCAATGATCCCGATATCAATATAGGACTTGGAACGGGTTTGCATGACATTGAACACCTGCAAGAGGTACTGCTCATGGATGAGATTCTCATATTCCAGGGAGTGGGCCAGGGTGCTCAACTGGGAGACGCGCTCCTCGAAAAACAATTCTATGGCGCTCTTGCGGTTTTCCACCAGGGTGCGCATCCCGTCCAGGACCTTTTCCTTGTAGGAGACGCTGAACTGGGTGTACAGAAAAAAACCCAGGACAAACAACGGGACCAGGGAAAAACTCAAGAACGAGGTGAACAGTCTCCAATGCAAGGCCTGGTAATCCGTGGTCGCGGACATGGGAACCTCCATCGGCAAAACCCGATTGTTGAAGCCCTATTTGTTACGCACTTTCACCGGAACCGCCGCTGCCGTTTTTGAAGGTCGCGGACATAACCTGTGCTTCACGCATCAGTTTGTGCAGATACTGCCGTTTAATCCCGGAATCCCTGGCAGCCTGGGAAACGTTTCCGCCATGTTTGGCCAAAACCTTGCACAAGTAGGCGGACTGAAACTCCTCCACCAGCTTGTCCTTGGCATCCTTGAAGGGCATTGCAAAAATTTCCTCGCTGGAAAAAAGCTGGGCCGAATGCGCAAGAACCGGGCCGTTCAGGGCCAGATCCTCTTGTTTCAAGACCGTTCCCGTGCATAAAATAACGCCCCGTTCAATCACGTTTTCCAGTTCCCGGACATTTCCGGGCCAGGAATACTTCCGCAAGGTCTCCATGGCCTGGGATGAAATCTCCAAAACATCTTTTTTATCGTGCAACAACTTGTATTTTTTGAAAAAATAGGAGGCGAGCAGCGGAATGTCCTCTGTCCGGTCGCGCAAGGGAGGCAGCTGGACGTTGATCACATTCAAACGGTAGAAAAGATCCTCGCGAAATTCGCCCTTGCCGATCTTCTCGGTCAAATCCTGATGCGTGGCCGCGATAAAACGCAAATCCGCGTGTTGACTGCGATGGTCCCCCACGCATTTGAACTCGCCCTCTTGAAGCAATCTGAGCAGCTTGACCTGCAAGGCCGGACTGATATCCCCGATTTCATCGAGGAACAGGGTCCCCCCCCGGGCTTCCTCCACCAGGCCCTTTTTGTCCCGCACCGCCCCGGTGAACGCGCCGCGCACATGTCCGAACAGCTCGCTTTCGATCAGGTTCTCGGGCATGGCCCCGCAGTTTACCGGAACAAACGTTTTTTGCGCACGTCTGCTGCGCACATGAATATTCCTGGCCACCAGTTCCTTGCCCGTACCGGATTCTCCGGTGATCAGAATGGTCGCGGAGGTCTGCGCCACCTGCTCGATCTGGCGCAACAGATCGTTCATGGCCGGGCTGTGCCCGATCATGGTCGGCGCCTGACGCCCTGTTTCCAGCTTTTCCCGAAGAATCGTGTTTTCCAGTTCCAGGCGTTGCCACTTCAGGGCTTGTTCGATCAACTGCAAGATGCGTTCCTTGCGAAAAGGCTTGGTCACGTAATCAAAGGCGCCCTTGCGCGTGGCCTCCACGGCCGAATCAATGGTCCCGAAGGCGGTCATCAGGATCACCGCGCACAGCGGGGAACGTTGTTTGCAGTGTTCCAGAAGCCGCATGCCGTCCATAAGGGGCATTTTCAGATCAGTAAGCAGGATGTCAAAGGTTTTGAGGTTCAACAGCTCTTGCGCATGCAGCGGATCATCGGTAATGGTCAGGTCATAGGCGGGATTATCGGACAGAATCCGCTTCAACAGCGCCAACATGTCCCGTTCGTCGTCCACCGCCAGAATTTTTACCCGCATCGCACGCTTTCTCCTTGGTTTGTCAAGCTATGCATGAAAACAACACCATGCGCAACCTTTGGTCGATAAAATCAAAGCCGGGTCATAATCAATGAAAAACAGGGAACATTACCGGTTGCGCCGGATTTTTCGCAGCGCATTGCTGGCGGCCTTGGTGCTTCTGGGAGCGGCGATCCTGCTCGGCCATTTGTCCTCCCAGCACATGAAGGACATCATCCGCGAACAGTACACCGAGCAGCAGCTTTTTCTGGCCAGGGGCGCGGCCGCGGAAATTGAAAAGGGCATCCACAACGCCCTTTCGGACCTCATTCTGCTCAACGCCATGCCCGCGATCCAGTATGCCAACCCGGAATCCTACGAAACACTGCTGCTTTCCACCATGCCCATCCTGAACCGGGACAATATCATCGAACTGCTCCGCGTGGACCGGGAGGGGAAGGTCCTGTTCGTGGCCAATGAACAGGGTATTGCCATGCGTCATTTTGGACCGGCCCACGGCGAGGCCGCCGCGTTTTTGTCCTGGGCCACGGTTTTCAGCAACCGCGGGAAAACCATGATCACCGGCATCCGGCCCAAGGATCCGGCCGGCGACCGCAAGCAAATGGTCATGGACATGATCATCCCCACCTATGAGGATGCCGTGGATACCGCCAATATTCGGCCATCTCATCGATTTTCCGGATATGTGCGGGCCACCCTGGATGTGAACCGTCTGCTGCAGCGCACCCTGCCCTCCATCAAATCCGGCAAAACCGGGTACGCCTGGGTCATCGACTCCACGGGGACCTTCCTGTACCACCCGGAAACCACGTTTGTCGGGGAAAACGCCTTTGATATCCGCAGCAAACGCAACCCGAACATCTCCTTCAAGGATATCAACCAGATCCAACGCGAGGATATGCTGCGCGGCAAGGAAGGCAGCGGCGTCTATATGTCCGGCTGGCACCGGGACGTGTTTCAGCCCATGGAGAAACTGCTGGCCTACTCGCCCATACGTATTCCCGGCACAACCAGGGAACTGACCTGGTCCGTGGCCGTTGTCGTGCCCGTACGGGAAATCGAGGGCGTCATCAGCACGGTTTACCAGCGGCAGATACTGTTCCAGGGGCTGATCGTCCTGACCATTCTTCTGGCTACCGGGGTCGTGCTGCTGTACCAGCTGCGCTGGTCCACGCTTTTGGAGCACGAAGTGGCCGTGAAAACCGAAGACATCCGCAAGTCCTCGGAACAGCTCGAGCATTCGGAAACAAAATATCGAACCCTGGTGGAAAGCGCCGAGGACATGATTTTTTCCCTGGACAACGACGGGATCATCCAGACGGCCAACCAGCATATGAGCCGGCTTTTCGGGTTCAGCAGCCCCATGGAGCTTGTCAATCAAAGCCTGTTTCGTTTTTTGCCCAAGGACCAGGCTGAAATCCAGCTGCGAACCATCCGCGAAGTGGCCCGCTCCGGCAAGGTCGCCCGGCTGGAAAGCGCCTTCACCATCCACGATCAGGACTTCTGGTTCCATATCCACTACATGCCGCTACGCGGCAGCGACCCAAAAAAACGGATCATCCTGGGCATTGCCAGGGACATCACCGAGCACAAAAATCTGGAAAAACAGCTCATGAACACGGAAAAGCTGGCCTCCCTGGGAACCATGGCCGCCGGCGTGGCCCATGAAATCAACAACCCCCTGGGCATCATGCTCGGCTTCTGCGATCTGCTGCTGGACAAGATTCCACCTGGAACCATGGAATACAACGACTTGAAAACCATTGAACGACACGGCCTGCACTGCAAGGCCATTGTGGAAAGCCTGCTCAGTTTTGCCAGGTTGAGCGGAGAAAGCGAGGAGTACAGCAATCTCAATGAGAATATCGAGGAAATCCTGTCCATGATGCGCCATACCTTGAGCCTGAACAATATCGAGGCAACCACGGACCTCTGCCCCCATCCGCTGATAACCCGCGGGGATTCCCGGGGCATCCAGCAGGTCCTGCTGAACCTGATCACCAATGCCGTGCAGTCCATGCCCCAAGGCGGCCGACTGCACGTGTCCACAACATGGAACAAGGCCATGAACAAAGCCGATTTGACCATCCAGGACACCGGAGAGGGCATCCCGAGACAATTCCGGGAAAAGGTCTTTGATCCCTTTTTCACCACCAAAAAGGTCGGCGAGGGCACTGGACTCGGTCTTTCCGTCAGTTACGGCATCATTACCAAATACGGCGGCGACATCACCTTTGAAAGCGCCACCGCCACGGAACGGCCGGGGCGATCCGGGACCACCTTCACCATCACCCTGCCGGTCCACGACCAGCCCGAAAGAGACGAATCGCCGGGCAACTGAAATTTTTGGGCGACACCGGACCCTCACTGTGTCCAATTCTGCACGCCTGTGAAACCAAACCAGAGCGTGCATGAAGAATTCGTCCCATGCAGACCGCTTCGGCACACCGGCATTTCCAATGACCGTCCTCTCTATCCGCTGAAGGTTCCGCCCGCTCATCCTCCCGTCTTCGCGCCTTTCTCACTGCTCCTGGCACACTCCTTGAAGAACCCAAGGCATCTTTAACCATGGTCTTGATCTGATGAAGTCCCCCGGCATGGCAAAGGCAGGTCGGTTCCGCCGTGGTCATTCAGACTGTGAGGCCGCCGTTCATGAACAAAAAACGCATTCTGATCCTTGACCCGGAAAGGGACATGGCCGACCTGCTGGCCAGGGTCGCGGAAGCCGACGGAAACACCAAGTGCTACGTGGCTACACGGGACGACGAGTTCGAAGCCCTGTTCAAGGACATTCCCGTGGACATGGCCCTGATCGATCTGGAGCGCGCCAGCCTGCACGACTACCGCCTGCTGCACCATACCAAGCGTCTTTTTCCCGGGGCGTCGATCATCCTTTTGGCCACGGCCCACCAGCGTGACGCCATCCGGAATATCAACCCCGAGCTGATGGACACGATCCTGTACAAGCCCATCTCCACCCAGGAATTCCGGCAATGGCTGGCAAACTTTGATCCCCGAGACATAAAATCAAAACAAGGCACATGACCACTGAAATGTCGCTCCAAAAGGACACTACTGTCAACAAAAAGTTTCGCTTTTGGCACTCAAAATTCATGCTTTTGGGATTCGTGTCCGTGGCAGGGGCCAAGACAAGTGAAATTCCTGAATGTTTCCGGAACCGGCCCGGCCGGATTTTTGGCATGGATGTTGCCAAACAGCTCATTGGTAATGGTGCGCGGTTGCATATTTGTCACGGCATAAAAGACAAACAATCCCTTGCTCAACAGGAGGTACATGCTCATGAAGGTATTGCTCGCGACAGATGGTTCGGACCAGTCCATGAAAGCGGTCCAGTGGACGGTGGACAATCTTGGGGACAAGGCCAAGGTGACCCTTTTCGCCGTGGCGCCCTTTGCCCAGGATCTGCTGGCGGAAATGCCGCCCAACATCCAGCAAAAACTGGAAAACGAGGCCAAGTCGTCCCTGGATAAGGCCAAGGCCGCGTTCGACGCCAAGAACGTCGCCGTGGAAACGGCCCTGGCCGTGGGCATGGTCCCGGCCAACAACATCATTGACAAGGCCCAGGACGGCGGGTTCGACATGATCGTCATGGGCAGCACCGGCATCGGCGGGCTGAAGCGGGCCATGATGGGCAGCACGGCCAGCAAGGTCGTCTCCCAAACCCCCTGCTCGGTCACCATCATCCGCTAACAAAGGAGGATTCCGTTCCACACACCACACACGTTACGGCTCCCACACAATCAAACATACGGACATTTCAATCAGGAGGAACACCGCTATGCGCAAACTCTGGACCAAGCTGATCGGGTTGTACACCCTGTTATTCCTGTTGCCGGCCAAGGCCATGGCCGCGGGCGGGGGCGGGGCCGAGACCATCGTCATCGTGGCCGACACCCGCCGCTTCAAGGGCTGGGAAGCCTGGTGGACGGACCTGTACAACGAAAGCCATCTCTGGTTCGCCGTGGTCACGGTCGTCACCATCCCCATCGTGGGCATGATCATGGGCATGACCGCGGACTTCATCATGTCCCGCGTGGGCATTGACCTCAAGCATAGGGAACTGGCCGAGCACTAGGCCGCAACGCATTCACGAGGAGGTTTTTTATGGACTGGTTATATGTCCTCATGCCCATCTCGGGCGTGAACATCTTCTGGCCGGGCCTGATCGTGCTCGGCGTGGGCGTGGGCATCATCGGCGCCTTTTTCGGCATGGGCGGCGCCTGGATGGTCACCCCCGGGCTGAACATCCTGGGGTTTCCCATGGCCTTTGCCATCGGCACGGACATCGCCCACATGGCCGGCAAATCCCTGATTTCCACCCTGCGCCACGGCAAGTTCGGCAACGTGGACTACAAGCTGGGCATCGTCATGATCATCGGCACGGTCCTCGGGTTCGAGGTAGGCGCGCAGATGATCATGTGGCTGGAGCGCATCGGCCGGGTGGACGCCGTGGTCCGCTATCTTTACCTGGTGCTGCTCTTTGCCATTGCCTGGATGATGATCACGGACATCCGCAAACGCTTCAAGATGGACAAGCTGGCCAAGGAAAAGGGCGGGGACGTGGACAAGCTGGCCCGGGGCCTGGAATGGCACAAGACCGTGCACAAGCTGAAAATCCCCCCCATGGTCCACTTCGTGCAAGCCGGGATCACCTGTTCGGCCTGGGTGCCGATCCTGATCAGCTTCGCCACGGGCTGGCTGGCCGGCATCCTGGGCATCGGCGGCGGGTTGATCCGCATGCCCGCCCTGCTCTATTTCGTCGGCTGTCCGACCCACGTGGCCGTAGGCACGGACCTCTTTGAGGTGGCCATCTCCGGGCTGTACGGCGCGGGCTCCTACACGTACAAAGGCCGCACCGAGCTGGTGGCGGCGATGATCATGCTCATCGGCGCGTCCGTGGGCGCCCAGGTCGGCGCAGTGGCCACCAAATACGTCAAGGGCTACGGCATCCGCGTCTTTTTCTTGATCGCGGTCATCGGCTGCGCCATTTCCATCGTGTTCAAGCTCATCGCGGCGGCCAATCCCAGCGTGCGCACCCTGTTCAACAACTCGGCCACGGTGCTCATTCTCAGCCTGGTGGCGGCCCTTTCCCTATACATCTTCATGCTCTTCCTGAAAGGCGCCAAGGCGGAAATCGCGGCCAAAAAGGCCAGGGGCAAATAACTTCATCGACAAGGAGTGGAAACCTATGAGACTCATCAAGACAAGCCTGCTCCTGGCGTCCCTGCTCTGCTTGGCCCTGACGCTGGGCTGCGGCGACTTCGGCAAGGTGAACCAGGGCCGGGTCATCGAGTTCAACCAGGCCACAGGCGAGGTGACCTACATCCAAGACTCCAACTACATGGAGCCGGGCAAGCCCAAATACGATGTATTGCCGCCCGTGACCATTAAAATTCCGGTTGATCCCAAGGAAATGGGTCCGGAACCCGAGGCGGGCAAAAGGATGGTTCTGGATTACCAGAACAGAAAAATCGTCATCTTTGACACCTATACCCAGGATTTTTTGACCATCAACTACACGCTCATCGAGCAGGTCGACGGCGTGTTTCGGGATGATCCCCGGGTGGCCGGGATCAGCTTCCCCATCGTGGACCGGGAAAAAAAGACCATCACCGTGTATTCATCCCGGCAGCATGAGCTGGTGACCTTTTCCGTGCCCGACGAATTATTCCAGCGGCCGGACGACACCTGGAAGGCCGGGGACGAGATCCGCTACTACTACAAGGATCCCAAACAGGCCCTGCGCCTGATGAACGTGACCAAGACGGACATTTTCGGCGGTCATTAACCCCTTTTGTCATGGAACCGTCCGCGCCCAGCCGGGCCCGGACGGTTCCATGACGTCAAATTCCGGCTTATCAAACCATCTGGAATGCATGAAGCAAATGGAGCATGACCATGGCCCGTGAGATCGACCCCCGCACCATCACCTGGGAAGCGCATCTTCCCCGGGAAGAGCCCGTGGAACAAAGCAGGCCCGGCATGAACACGCGCCAGAAAATCGCCGTGGTGGTCATCGACATCCTGCTCCTGGCCGCGGTGGCCGTGGCCATCGGCACGGCCAACCAACACCCGGACCAGTTCACCCCCATGTTCTTCAAGGTCTTTTTCGCCTTGTTCCTCCCCATCCTGGGCCTGGGCATCTTCACGGTCAAAAAAATGCGCTCAAAACAGCCAGACTCACCCGGACAATAGACAATCCCCCCGAGCACTGCTATTCACCACGCCGAAAAAAAGAATCACAAAAAAACACAACGTTTTTGGGTCTCCCCTGTGATCTCCGTGTGTCCAATATAAAAATCACGAGCGAGGTCTGGCTTGAGTCTGATGGATGTCGCTGGCGCCACGCGCTGGCAAACCCGTTTCGGCCAGGCGGCGATGATCGTCGGCTTGGCCGTTGTTTTTGCCCTGGGCGACCTGCTCATTGCCCAGATCCGCAAGCAGCCCTTTGTCCATGACCTGCTCCCCGGCGGCTCGGTCAAGGTCAACGGCCCCATGCCCGAACGGATCAAGGCCGTGGAGGAACTCACCTATCAAAGCGGTACGACGCAAATATTCGTGCACATCCAGCGCGTGCACACCGGCTACTGGCTGGGCGGGAACCTCTGGAACGGCGAAGTGCGCCTGGATCCGGACATTTCTCCGGGAGAATACCGGTTCATGGTCAAACCCATAAAGACCGAACCGGATGAAGCCTTTCCGTTGTTCACCATCCGGGTGCATGCCACCGAGGCCGAGGCCCGGCGCCAAAGCCTGTCCCTGATCGCCCGGACCTTGGGCATTCCGCCCTGGCAGGTCATTGTCGGAGCCCTGCCCGTGGCTGTTCTGTTTTTTGCCCTGGTCTTCCACTTTGCCAAGCTGCGGGAAAAACTGCTTTTGAATCAAGGCCGGGCTGAAATTTTCCGAATCAAAAAGGTGGACGACCGTCTGGAAATCACCTTCGGCCTGGGCCGCCTGAACGGCATTGAAGCCGGGGCCAAGGTCATGCTTCACGGCGCGCAAAACCAGCCCCTGGGCATGCTCCGCGTAGCCAAGGTCTATGACCGCAGCGCCATGGCCGCGGCCGGCCTGGACTGCCCGGCCAGGGTGGGATTTCTGGTTTCCCGGGAGGATTAACAAGCTGTGAAAGAAAAGACGACAACGTCAAGACAAGGCTATCCAGCCATGCCTTGCCGGCCATGGTCAACATTTTCTTGAAAGGGTCGAAATACTCTTTTCTGAGCGGCCAACCTCCTGCTTTGCTCTGCACAAAGGCTTTTCAGAAATGCATGGCGCGCCCGCCATGCTTGTTGAACCGGCGCCGAAGTGTCCAATGGTGCACTGCGGCGCCGATCCTGGTTCAAGCTGCCCGAAGTCCAACCATCTGCTCGATGCGCTGGGTTACTTCCTGGGTAAGACCCAGCCCCGCGGCCAATTTTTCCAGATACGCTTTTTCAGCCAATGTATCGACCTCAATGGCCATCAGGGATGCGGCATAGATTTCCACTCCCAGTTCCGGTTTGCCGCGGCCTGCCGAGATCAAATACTCGGTCTCCAAAGGCTTCTGCATTTCCGTAAGCACAAAACGCTGATCGTTCGCATCGGCTCCGCCTTCCTGCAGCTTGCCGACGATGCGCTGAACCTCCTGCTCGTCGATCCGACCGTCAGCCTTGGCCGCGTTGATCATCGCCTTGAGTACGAGTTCCGTCCGCCGCTCCAGTTCTCGCTCTTCTGACTCTGTCTGGGGCTCCATGAGCCCCAGCGGGACCTACTCCTTGATTTTCATAATAATGTTCTATCCCTTGGAACGATTCAATTTCAGGCTGCCACAGCCTTTTCATAAATGTGGATTTTTTCGGAAGAAAGCAGATATTCAAGCGGATTCCTGCATTTGTCAATAACAAAAAGACGGACTGCAAAAATGAGATGATCAGTCGATTTGGTCTGAACATGAACCAGGAGAAGGCTTATATCGTGAACCTGAACCGCCCCGAAAAATATTTTTGATACATGGATTCACTTTAAAGCATGCTTTTATTCCAAATCATTTTCTTGCGTCTTTCTTCAAACGCAATCCAATCATCATTATGATGCAGATTGAAAAAACTGTTCAATACAGCGATTTGACATCCGCAGAAAATTGCTCTAATGCATTAAACAATGCAATTTTTTTGTGCGAGATGTTTCTCATTTCGTGTGGAAATAATCTTTTGTTTATACTTTTTTTTCATTGTTAAATAAAATTTCTCTTTCATTTTCCAGTCGTATTAAATTCTATTGCCATGAAATACATTGCAGAACAATTATTTTGGAATACAAAACCAAGGAGTCCATGAAATATGTGCGGTATATGCGGTGAATTGCGCTTCCACGGCAAGCCGGCCGGGCCTGAACGCGTCCATGCCATGAGCCGGGTTTTGGCCCCGCGCGGGCCGGACGGATACGGCGTGTTTGTCCAGGGTTCCGCGGCATTCGGACACAGGCGATTGAAAATCATTGATCTGAGTGAAAAATCCCATCAGCCCATGGTTGACCCGGAGCTGGGTTTGGCCTGCGTGTTCAACGGAATACTTTACAATTACAAGGAACTGCGCCGGAAACTGGAAGACATTGGATACCGTTTCTTTTCCCCGGGCGACACCGAGGTCCTGCTCAAGGCCTATCATGCCTGGGGCAAGGAGTGCGTGCAGCAATTCCATGGAATGTTCGCCTTTGCCCTATGGGAACGGGACACCGGCGTCGCGCTTCTGGGACGGGATCGTTTGGGAATCAAGCCGCTGTATTATGCGCAAACAGCGGATACGCTGCTGTTCGCCTCCACTCTTCCGGCCCTGCTGGCCACGGGCCGGGTGGACACGACCTTGCACCTCAAGGCTTTGCATCACTACTTCAGCTTTCACGCCGTGGTCCCTGCGCCGCACACCCTGCTGCGCGGAGTACGCAAGCTTCCCCCGGCCACCCTGATGCGCGTGCAGCCCGACGGAACCATCCGGCAGGACCGTTATTGGCATCCCGAATTCAACCCCGTTGCACCGGACACAAACGAAGCCGCCTGGCGCGAACAGGTCCTGGCCGCCCTGCGTCTAGCCGTGAAACGGCGCATGGTGGCCGATGTGCCCGTGGGGGTGCTCCTTTCCGGAGGGCTTGATTCCAGCCTGGTTGTCGGCTTGTTGGCCGAAGCTGGAGTGAGCGACCTGCGCACGTTTTCCATTGGTTTTGAGTCTCTGCGCGGAGAACCCGGGGATGAATTCGTCTATTCAGACCTGGTGGCCGAACGCTTTGGCACAAAGCATCAAAAAATCACCATCTCAGCCAACGAGACCCTCGCCCACCTGGAAAACTGCGTGCGTTCCATGTCCGAACCCATGGTCAGCCACGACAACATCGGCTTTTATCTGCTCTCCAAGGAAGTTTCCCAACACGTTCGTGTGGTGCAAAGCGGACAGGGCGCGGATGAAATTTTCGCCGGATACCACTGGTATCCTCCGCTCCTGGAAAGCAGCGACGCTTTGCATGACTATGCGCGCCTGTTTTTCGACGTGAACCACGCAGAATTTGCACGAATCGTCACAAATGAATGGGTCCAGGAGGATTTCAGCCGGGACTTTGTCCGCGACCATTTTCAGGCGCCCGGCGCAAGGCGGGCCATTGACAAGGCCCTGCGCCTGGACGCCCTGGTCATGCTCACGGATGACCCGGTCAAGCGGGTGGACAACATGACCATGGCCTGGGGGCTGGAAGCGCGGGTTCCGTTTTTGGATCACGAGCTGGTGGAGCTGGCCGCCCGGATTCCCGCTGAATTGAAGGTTCAAGGCGGCGGCAAACACATCCTCAAGGAAACGGCCCGGAGCATCATCCCGCCCCAGGTGATCGACCGGCCCAAGGGCTACTTCCCCGTGCCCGCGCTGAAATACCTGCGCGGCCCTTTTCTGGACCATGTTCGCGCGGTGCTGCACAGCCCCGAGGCGCGTCAGCGGAACCTCTTCCGGCAAGACCACCTGGACCGGCTGTTGCGCGAACCCGAAGCACACATCACCCCGCTGGGCGGTTCAAGGCTCTGGCAGGCCGCGGTTCTGGAAAACTGGCTGCAAGTGCACAAAATCGGATAATCATCAAGGAGAAACTGTCATGCCCCAAACCAAGCATCGCGCCGAATATCGTTTTGATCGAGACAACCTGCCCTCGCTGCGCAGCTGGAAAAGCGCGGACACCCTGCCGTCATTGAAGCCGCCGTCCGAGGTGGTACTGGATTGCGGCTGGGGGCGGCTGATCTTTGCCCATACCTTCAACGATCAGCGCAAACTGGTGCAGACCATGCTGCAGGAATCCCCGGGCCGCAGGGACATGGCCTTTTACCTGCGTGATCCGCATGTTGTCTTGTCCATGGCCCCCCAGGAAATCTTTCTTGACCCGTCGCACACATTCAGACTGTGGCTGGACAAATATCAGGCCGATCCGTCGCTGTCCAAGCGCATTGTGGTCCGACGGCTGAAAAACCAGGACGACTGTCGGCGGATCAACGCCATTTATGCGGCCAGGGGCATGGTTTCCTCGGACACCGAATTCCTCTGGAAGCATCGCCATTCACGTTCCATCGTCCTGCTGATTGCCGAGGACATGACCACCAGGGAAGTGGTGGGCACGGTCACGGGCATCGACCACCACAAGGCTTTCCATGACCCGGAAAACGGCGCCAGTCTTTGGTGTCTGGCGGTGGACCCCCAGTGTCAGCTCCCCGGCGTGGGTGAAGCACTGGTCCGCTATCTTGTGGAATATTTCCTGGCCAGAGGTCGTTCCTACATGGATCTCTCGGTAATGCATGACAACAGCCAAGCCATTGCGCTCTATGAAAAAATCGGGTTCCAGCGGGTCCCGGTATTTTGCGTGAAGCACAAGAACGCCATCAACGAACCCCTGTTCACCGGCGAAGCCCCGGCTGCCGATCTCAACCCCTATGCCATGATCATCATCAACGAGGCCAGGCTTCGCGGCATCGCTGTGGAAGTTTTGGACGAGGAAACCGGACATTTCGCGCTCAGTCTGGGCGGTCGCACCATCGTCTGCTGGGAATCGCTGAGTGAGCTGACCAGCGCCATCGCCTTTTGCCGTTGCGACGACAAACGACTGACCCACCGGATCTTGCGCAAGGCCGGCCTGGCCGTGCCGGAACAGATCGCGGCCAAAAACGCGGATGCCAACGAGGTTTTTTTGCAAAGGCACAAACAGGTCGTGGTCAAGCCGACGCGCGGGGAGCAGGGAGCCGGGATCAGCGTGGACGTGCGCGATCCCGAGGAGCTGTCCAGGGCCGTCCGGAATGCGAAAAAAGTATGCGACCATGTACTTCTGGAAGCTTTTGTCCAGGGAGAGGACCTGCGGATCATCGTCATCGACTTTTCCATGGTGGCCGCGGCAGTGCGCAAGCCGGCCCAGATCGTGGGCACCGGAAAACACACCGTCACCGACTTGATCGAAAAACAAAGCCGCCGCCGGGCCGCGGCCACCGCCGGAGAAAGCCGCATCCCTCTGGACGAGGAAACCGAACGCTGCGTGACCCTGGCCGGCCGGGGCATGCAGGACGTCCTGCCGGCAGGTGAAATCATGGTGGTGCGCAAGACAGCGAATCTGCACACCGGCGGGACCATTCACGACGTCACGGACCAAGTCCATCCGGATGTGGTCCGCGCCGCGGAACTGGCGGCCAGAGAGATCAATATCCCCGTGGTCGGGTTCGATTTTCTGGTCCCTGACGTCAGTGGACCGGAATACGTGATCATCGAGGCCAATGAACGGCCAGGACTGGCCAATCACCAACCGCGGCCCACCGCGGAGCGTTTCGTTGACCTGCTCTTTCCGCAAAGCGTCTCCCAGGCGGATTCGAATAAAACAGAGGGTATCCGCAATGCATGAGATCACAATAGATATGCAGTACCTGCAGGACCTGCTTTTGCAGTTGCTGGGAATTCCCAGCCCCACCGGCTATACGGACCGGATCGTGCATCTGGCCTGCAATGAGTTGCAGGCCCTGGACATTCCCTTTGAGTTGACCCGTCGCGGAGCCATCCGGGCTGATTTGTCCGGCCGCACAAGCAGCCTGGACCGGGCCGTGGTGGCCCATCTGGACACCATCGGAGCCATGGTCCGCGAACTCAAGTACAACGGCCGCTTGGCCATCGCGCCCATTGGCACGTGGTCCAGTCGTTTCGCCGAAGGCGCCAGGGTTACGGTGTTCACGGACCAGGGCTCCCTGCGCGGCACGATTCTGCCGTTAAAGGCCTCCGGTCATGTGTACGGGGATGAAATTGACACCCAGCCGGTCAATTGGGATCAGCTGGAAATTCGGGTGGATGAGACAGCCTTGAGCAGCGACGACCTTGCGGCCCTGGGTCTGCATGTCGGAGACTGGGTCGCGGTGGATCCCCTGCCGGAAATCCGGCCCAGCGGCTACGTCAATGCCCGTCACCTGGACAACAAGGCCGGCGTGGCCGCGCTCTTTGCCGCAGCCAAGGCCGTGCTGGCAAGCGGCGCGCCATTGCCCCTGGATTGCCACCTGCTGTTAACCATCTCCGAGGAGGTGGGCTCGGGCGCGTCCGCGGTGCTGCACGGTGATGTGGCGGAAATGGTCAGCATTGACAGCGCGCCCCTGCATGGCGGGCACAATCTCTGCGAACGGGGCGTAAGCGTGGCCATGATGGATTCCAGCGGCCCCTTTGACTACCACCTGACCCACCGGATGCTGGAACTGTGCAGGGATCACGGCATCCTGCACCGCCGCGACGTGTTCAGACACTATCGCTGCGACGCGGCCTCGGCCGTGGAAGCCGGCAATGATTTGCGCACCGCCCTGGTCTGCTTCGGTGTGGACGGAACCCACGGATACGAACGGACCCACTTCGATTCCCTGCAGGCCACGGCCGAGCTCATAGCCCAATACATGCTTTCCGAGCCCGTGGTCTGGCGAGATCGCTACAATCTTGGCCCCTTGAACGGGTTCCCGATCCAGCCGAAATGACGACCCCCGCGAAATGGGATCTCATTTTTCCTTTTTATTGGTTCCTTCCAGGGCGCACAGCTCGTAATCCTCGTCCAGGAAGCATTGGGAAATCAGCCCCACATGGGCGTCCGTGGCCATGAGCATGTCCATCTGCCGGGTAAAGATCACCAATCGGCCGATCTGGTCCAGCTTTTGCTCCACCACGCTCTGGGTGTCTTTCTGAAACCGGGCGTCCACCCGGTCCCCCTTGACCGTGACCGTGAATTCCAATTCCTCCAAAATCTTGGCAATGGCCCTGACCCGCCGCGCCCGGCGCACGTCGTCCGCGGCCCCGCCCTTGAAGGAAAAGGTGATGTAGTTCTTGTTGATGGTCTGGCCGCAATAGGAGTCCAGCACCGCGTAATGGTAGCCCACCCGGGAGCTGAAGTTCAGGTATTTGTCCGAAATGATGGCGTAGCTGCGGTCTCCGAAGCGTTCCCCGCCCGGACCGGGCCCCATCAATTGCTGGCTCATCACGGACATCAACCCCTTGAATTCAATGGGCCGGGGCTGATGCCAGCGCAGGCCGTCGTGAAGCATGCCCTTGAGCAGGGCCTTGAAAGGCATGGATGTTATCTCCTCCAGCGTGACCCGCCAGCTGCAGCCCTTTTCCTCCCGCAGACCCTCGCCCAGGTCGATGATGTACAGATCCAAGGGCAGGGGCGCCTCAAGCTTCAGGGAACAGGAGCCATGATCCGAAACAAAATCGCTGAGCTGAAACATGGCCTGGTAGGAGACTTCATGTACGAACCGGGTGATGTCGTGCAGGGTCCGGCAATGCTCCGGCGCGAACGTAGGCGCCTTGGGATCGGAAAGATTCAAGGGCGTAACCAGTTCGCTGACCTGATTGAGCACCTGATAGACCGGTGTGTCCTGCATGTGCGAGACCTTGGGTTTGCGCAGGGCAACCAGCGGTTCCACCTTGCCGGCGTAGACCCGGCCGCTGAAGGCGTCCACCGTGATCTCCGCGCCCTGGGCAATAACCTCCGTGGCGGTTCGCGCGCCGAGAATAGCCGGCACGTCGAACTCCCGGGTCAGGGAGGCCATGTGCCCGGTGACGCTGCCCGCGTCCGTGACAATGGCCTGGGCTCTGGGCATGGCCATCACGAACTGCGGATTGGAGCGTCTGGCCACGAGCACCGCCCCTTCGGGAAAATGCTGCAAATCCTCCTCGGACTGGACATGATAGGCCGGACCAAAGCCCACGCCCGGACAGGCCACAAAGCCCTGCTCCAGCAGCAGCTCATACCCCTCCACCGGCGGTGATTGCTCCTGGATCTGGCTGCCCGCCGAGCTTTCCAGATGCAGCGGTCTGGTCTGCAGGATGAACAGCCGGCCTTGATGATCCAGGGCCCATTCCACGTCCTGGGGCACCTTGTAGTGCTCTTCCAGGCGCAGGGCATACTCCGCCAGGGCAAGAATCTGCTGTTGCGTCAGGCAGGGAGCGTCCCGGGATTCCGGGGCCACCTCGGCCTGCATGGTTCCGTGCCCGTCCGGCCTGGGCACGAGCTGCACGGGCTTGTGCGCGATCCTGCTTTCCAAGACAGCGGTTTGCGGGGACTTGGCCACGACATACATGTCCGGATTCACAGTCCCGTCCACGGCGTACGGTCCCAATCCCCAGACGGCATTGATGATGATGTTCTCGTCCAGAATATTGAAGGGATGGCGGGAATACATGACGCCGCTGGCCAGTGAATCCACCAGCTCCAGACAGGCCACGGCCATGGCGCTGTCCTCGTCGCGCAGGCCCTTGTTCAGGCGGTAAATAATGGCCCTCGGGGTATAGACGCTGGCCAGGATGTATTTATAGGTCAACACCAGCCGCTCCCGGGGCACGTTCAAAAAGCTCAGATACTGCCCGGCAAAGGTAAGTTCGCTGTCCTCGCCGATGGCGCTGCTGCGGAGGGCAACGGGTCGCCCCGCGCCATTGTCCTTGGTCCCGAACAGGCGGTCATAGGCCCCCAGCAGGGCCGCCTCCAAATCATGAGGCACATGGGCGGACAATATTCCGGCTTGGATGGCCTCGCTGGCCCTGGTCACGCTTTCCAGTTCCCGCGGATCCATTTCCATCTTGATTCTCTTGATTTCGTCGGGCAGATCGTTTTCCTGGAAAACCCTTTCCTGGACCTTGGTGGTGATGGCGAATCCCTCGGGCACCGGCAGACCGACCTTGCCGCAGACCTCTCCCAGGTTGGCGTTTTTTCCGCCCACCCAATCCACCATGTCCTTGTCAATCTCCTGATAGTTCAGAATCGGCCTTTCCGGCCCTCTTTCCCTGCGAGTCTCCAAAATCGCCTTGATCTGGGCGTTGATTTTCTCAAGAACATCCAAAAGTTTCGTATAGCGGTTCCTTGTCAACGCATTCAGGCTGTTGACCATACGCAGGGCGTGAAACACCGCCTGGGCGGACTGCGAACGGACATAGGCCATCCCGAAAATGACATGCCCCTGCAGCTTTTCATCCATGTCCGCCATGATGTTCAACAACTCGGCATTGGAAGCCAAGAGCTCCTTGAACGAGGCGTATTTGGCTTGAAATGCCGCGGCCATCGCTTTTGCTTCTTCGGCCTGGCCATGCGCGCCGCGCCATCTGCGCCAGGCCCGCTGCAAGCGGTGCAAAATCGTGCTCATCTCAGGAGTCCAATCCCAATGCCTTCATTTTTCGCCACAACGTGCTCCGACCCCAGCCCAAGGCTTCCGCGGCCCTGCTGCGCCTGCCCTTGGCCTGGCGCAACGCATCCAATATCATCTTTTTTTCCAGCTCCTTCCATGTCCCCGCCGTCCCCGGGAATGGATTGCAACCATGCCCGTCCGGCACACCGCCCTCACAACCGTATTCGCTCTCCAGGGCGTCCACCGCGCTCACCAGGCGCGCAGCATGCGGTTCGTCTGCTCTTGCCCCGGGCTCCTTGCGTCTCAGATAATCCGGAAGATGCTCGCGCTCAATGGTATCCGCCATACAGAACGTCACGGCATATTCCACGATGTTTTTCAGCTCGCGGACATTGCCTGGATAGGCGTAGGCGAGCAGGACATCCAGCGCGTTTGATGCGAATCCGGTGATCTTTTTTTTGGCCTGTTCGGAAAAGGTTCGCAGATATTGGTCCAGGAGCAGACGGACGTCCCCCTCCCGGTCACGCAAGGGAGGCAGATGAATGCGGATCACATTCAGCCGGAAAAGCAGATCGCTGCGGAACTGGCCGGAGCGGACCATGGCCTCCAGGTTCCGCAACGTGGCCGCGATGATGCGCACGTTGACCTTCACGCCCTGGGTGCTGCCCAGGGGAAAAATGGTCTTGTCGTCCAAAAAGGTCAGCAGCTTGGTTTGCAGTCCCAACGGCAGATCCCCGATTTCCGTGAGAAACAGGGTGCCGTTGTGCGCCAGTTTGAACCGGCCGGGCTTGTTTTCCGCGGCCCCGGTGAAAGCCCCTTTCTGGTGTCCGAAAAGTTCAGACTCCAGGAGGGTTTCCGGCAAGGCTCCGCAATTGACCTTGATGAACGTTCCCTTGCAGCGGTCAGAAGCCAGATGGATGGCTTCGGCGATGAGATCCTTGCCCGTCCCGGTTTCCCCGGTGATCAGCACCGAGGATTCCGTCTGCCCGACCATGGGCAAGGTCTGAAAAATTTTTATCATCTGCGGGCTGTTCCCAATCAGATGCCCGAATCCATAGGCATGGTCGGTCTTCCAGCTCCCGTCGGCCGAAAGACGCAAATCCTCCACGGTCTCCAGATACCCGCAACAGCCCCCGGCGAGATCAACCACCGGTACAACGGTGATGCGCACGGGAATTTTTTTGCGCTCCCGATTGACGATGTTGCCGTCCAAACATGCAGGAGCCCCGGCCCGTTGAAAAGCCTCGTTTTCCAGGGGACAGCCCTCCATGCAGATCGCATTGCGCAGGATATTCGCGCAGCGTATGCCGCAGGCGTCTTGCCCCTCGAATCCGGTCAGGGCTTCCATGGCTCTGTTCAGGAACAGAATGCGACGATCCCGGTCCAGGATCATGGCGCCCATGGGAATCTCGTCCAAGAGCCCTTGAAAAGAGACGGGACGCGGGAACAATCCACGGATTTCAGGCAAGAAAGGCTCCTGTTGAAAAAATGATCCGCAGTCAACCACTTGAACAAAACACCGGTGAAGGATAAAGGCATGCAAACGCTTCTTGCAAGAGAAAAGATTGGGAAAAAACATGAGCGCCCATTCCGATCAACGCCCCACGGGCATATTCCTGGCTGCAGCCGGCCTTGTTCTCCTTCCGTACCTGGGGGTCATTGCTGCATTCTGGTTTATGCAACAATCCGCCGCGCCCTTTTTCGACCTTCAAGACAACGCATCGTATCTTGTGTTGTTGGCACTCGTCGGCCTGGGCTTGGCCGGAATCGTCGCCGCGGCCTTCATGCTTCGCAAGCACCTGAACAGGGAACCGTTGCAAGATCCCCTGGCCATGCAGGACATGAACGAGCAGTTCATCGAGGCCGGGAAAATGGCCTCCATCGGGGAGCTTGCAGCGGGCATCGCCCATGAAATCAACAACCCCGTGGCCATCATGGTCGAGGAAGCCGGGTGGCTGGATGACCTTCTCCAGGACGACCCGGAAATGGCCAAGTCTCCGAATTTCGAGGAGTTGAAGCGTGCCCTGACCCAGATCCGTACCCAGGGCGCCAGGTGCAAGGAAATCACCCACAAGATGCTCAGCTTTGCCCGGAAATCGGATCTTCGAATGCAAAACATCAATGTGAACACCATGATTCAGGAAGTGGCCGCGCTTTCGGAAAAACGAGCCCGTTACGCCAATTCCCGGATCGAACTGGCCCTGGCCCAGGACATCCCCCCCATTACGGCCTCGGCCTCGGAAATGCAGCAGATTTTCCTGAACTTGATCAACAACGCCGTGGACGCCATGGAGAACAAGGGCGGCGAAATCACCATCACCACCAGCAAAAGCAAAAACATGGTGGAAATCCAGATTGCGGACACCGGAGCAGGCATCCCCAAGGCCAATCTGGCCAGGATTTTCGACCCGTTCTACACCACCAAGCCGGTGGGCAAGGGCACGGGTTTGGGTCTTTCCATCTGCTATACGATCATCAAGAACATGGGCGGCGAAATCAACGTGGCCAGCCAAGTGGATGTGGGCACCACGTTCACCATCCGCCTGCCCGTAACCGAAGCGAAAAACCATGACCAGAAGGTTGCAGGGTCGGAGAAACACAGTCAAAGGTAAGAGACTTATGATCCCCGCACGTTGTAACCATAACCATGAACCAGTAAACCCTGCGGCACTCGCTTCGCAGAAAGAGCGTGCCCTTCTCGTTGATTCCTGAACCGTAAACCTTGAACCGGAGGAACCTATGTCGCTGGCCAAAGTTCTGCTCGTGGATGATGAAGTCCCTTTTGTGGACACCATGGTCAAACGTCTGTCCAAACGTGATTTTGAAATTTTTACGGCGTACAGCGGCCAGGAAGCCCTGGATCAGCTCCAGGAGCATCCCAGCCTGGACGTGGTTGTGCTGGACGTGAAAATGCCGGGCATGGACGGCATCACCGCGCTCAAGCAGATCAAGTCCAAATTCCCCCTGGTGGAAGTGATCATGCTCACGGCCCACGCCACGGTGGAGTCGGCCATTGACGGCATGAAGCTGGGCGCCTTCGACTATCTGATGAAGCCTGCGGAAATCGATGAACTGGTGGACAAGGTGAAAAAAGCCGAAAAAATCAAACGCGACCGGGAAGAAAAAATCCGCGAGGCCGAAGCCAGGGAAGTCTTCTTGCGCAGGGGTGATTAACTCAGGCCATGGACACGGAACATCCAGCCGCAGGCATGCCCGTCCGGCTTCTGCTCGTGGATGACGAAAAGGGTTTCGGAGAGATCCTCACCAAACGCCTGGGCCGACGCAACATTTCAGTGACCTCGGTGCTGTCCGGAAAGGAAGGCGTACGCGCCTTGCGCGGACAGGACTTCGACGTTGTCCTGCTTGATTTGAAAATGGAAGATCTGGACGGCATCGAGGTTTTGAAAATTTTCAAGATCATGGCCCCGGAAATGCCGGTGATCATTCTCACCGGCCACGGCTCCGAACAGGCCGCCCGGGACGGACTGGCCCTGGGCGCCGAGGACTACCTGATGAAGCCCTGTGACCTGGACGAGCTGCTGGGCAAGATATCTTCGGCCATCCAGAAACCCCAAGGAGGTCCGCATGGGACTGATCAACGTCCTGGTGGTGGATGACGAACCAGATTACCTGGAAACCTTGGTCAAACGCCTGAGCAAGCGCAACTATTCCGTGCGCGGGGCCTCCGGCGGTCTGGAAGCCTTGGAGCTGTTGCGCCAGGAGCCGGCCGACGTGGTCCTGCTGGACATCAAGATGCCCGGTATGGACGGCATGCAGACCCTTCAGGAGATCAAGAAAAAATCCCCGGATACCCGGGTGATCATTCTCACTGGCCATGCGTCCGTGGAATCCGCCCGCGACGGGATCAGCCTGGGGGCCTTCGACTACCTCGTGAAGCCGAGCACACTGGATGAAATCATGATCAAGATTCAGGAATCGCTCCACGCCAATCCTTCTTTGTAATCCTTGTTTTCAGTCTTTGACTGCTGCAACGCATGCCCAACCCTCTTCTCAGACTCTACCATCATCTGCTGGGCGGTCCCCGTCCATGCCCGCGGCTCACCGCGGAGCACATGGCCAACCTGCCCACGCTCAAAAATTCCTGGAAACTGCTCCTTGGCGCTCAAGGACGCTTCCTGCATCTTGTCAACGGCGCTCGAGCGGCCTTGCGGGACAATTCCTTCATCTCCATGGTTTTTGTCCGCTCCCAGTGCACGTCCGCATGCGTCAATGTTTTCGCCATGCTCCGCCATCTCCGGGAAATAACCGGCTGCGATCACGCGGAACTGACCGATACCTTTCAAGATCTGCGCAAGCGCATTGATCGCCTCATCGCCGGACAGGCTCCCGCGCCCATTCAGGAGTTGACCCTGCCGTTGTCCTCGGTGGACAAGAGCATGTCCCTGTCCGTGGGCACAAAAATGGCTTACCTGGGAGAAATCAAGAAGCGCTTCCGGGAGCTGTCGGTACCTGACGGCTTTGTGATCACCTCCGCGGCCTACAACCTTTTTTTGGACCACAACGGTCTGCGTGACGAGATCAACCGGCGGCTGCAAACCCAGGTCATCCGTGACATGGCGGACATGTTCCGGCTCAGTTCCGAATTGCAGCTCTTGATCATCAACTCGCCTTTGCCTGATAAACTTCAGGAATCCATTCATGCCGCCTACCGCGAGCTGGAAGCCCTGGCCGGACATCGCGGCGTGCGCGTGGCCGTCCGCTCCAGCGCCGTGGGCGAGGACGCCGAGGAAACGTCCTTTGCCGGCCAATATCGAACCGAGCTGAATGTCAGCGAGGAACTGCTGTTCACGACCTACAAGGAAATCATGGCCAGCAAGTACGCTTTGACCGCCATGAACTATCGTTTTTCCCGCGGGTTGAAGGACGAGGATATGCCCATGTGCGTCGGGTGCATGGTCATGGTGGACACGGCATCCGCCGGGGTAATGTACACCCAGGACCCCACCTCCGCGGATTCCGGGACCATTTTCATCAATGCGGTCCATGGCCTGGCCAAAGCCATTTCCGATGGATACGTCACTCCGGATCTCTGGAAAATCTCCAGGCATCCCGAACCCGGCATCATGCACAAGACCATTCGCAGCAAGGAGCAAAAATTCGTCAGTTTTCTTTCCGAGGAAGGCGTGACCCTGCTCGCGACCACTCCCGCGCAACGCCTCCAGCCCTCGCTCACGGACCAGCAGGTGCTTGAGCTGAGCCGCATCGGCCTGCTGTTGGAAAACCACTTCGGGTGTCCTCTGGATGTTGAATGGGCCGTGAACAAGGCTGGACACGCCACCGTCCTCCAGAGTCGCCCCCTGAAAAGGGTGTACGGCCGGCAGGACGCAGTGCAACCCGTCCATAATGCAACCCGGCCGCTGCTCGCAGGGGGCCAGATGGCCAGTCCCGGCCGGGCCACGGGCAGGGTCTACGTGGTCAGAACCAACAACGACCTGCTGCACTTTCCGGAAGGTGCGGTCCTGGTCACGCCGCGGCCCCATCCCCGCTGGTCCGCACTGCTGCCGCGGGCCGTGGCCATTGTTTCGGAGTGCGGAGGAGGGATTTTCGGACATCTGGCGAACATTGCCCGGGAATTCGGCATTCCCGCGATCTTCGACGTCAAGGACGCCTGCACGATTCTGGAAGCCGATGCCTGGATCACCATCGACGCTGATCAGCAGGTCATTTTTCCGGCGATGAAACCGGAAGACAACGCCGAGCTCCCCCCGCGCCACAGTTTGCGCGACACTCCGGTATACACCACGCTGGCCGAGGTGATGAAGAATGTTGACGCCCCGACCTCGGCCAATCCCCTGGATCCACGCATCACCCCGGAACGGATCAAAACCCTGCGTGATGTGGCTCAAACATCCCATCTTTTGGCCTGCCGGGAAATACTGAAACTGTCGCATGTTCCCGGAATTTTGGCCCCCTTGGCCGTGGATCATCCGACCAACTGGTGGGTGCTGGACTTGAACAACCAGAGGCTCAAGGACAATAGAGATTTGGACGCCCTGAGCATGGAACCCGTCTCCTTCACCGCCCACCACCTTCTGGAGGGCATCTGGCAGGGCATCGGCCGCCAGCAATGGCCCTTGTTCGCCAACTCTCCGCGCAGGAGCCGTTTGCTGCGCTCGTTGCGCCGGCTGCACGCTGCGGTCCGCCCGCTTTCCCCGCCCCGCCCCCGGCTTTTTCTCCTCCTTGAGGACGCGGCCCTGCTCATTTTGTCCCTGGAACGGGCATTCTTTCTGCTGCACGCGCATGCCGGAGAACATGCCGAAGAGAATTTTGTCCAGCTGCTGTGGCAGTGGTTCGGTCAACAGACTCCATCCACATCTCGGCTGGAGCAGCTTGCCGTGTTGCTGCACGAGCAGGGCTTCAATTTGGACGTCGCCCCTGACGGCCTGCTGGCCTGGTCCGCCGGCCAGCCTTCCGAAACCACGGTCAGACAGGCCCGCCTGCTGGGCTATTTCATGGGGACTGTGCAACAGCTCCAGGCCCCCTCTGAACTTCCGCCCGGTATCGACCTGAAATCACCCTCAAAAACTTCAAGCTGAACATGTCTCCAGCGCCCCCAGCCGATCCTTCAAAGGCAAAAGCTTTCCGCTGATGTGAACCAAACCATGCCGCTTTCTTCGGAAAAAATCCTGGTCGTCCTGCACGAAGATGATGTTGCGCCGCGGTTTGACTTGGCCATGGGCGTTTACGTCGCCCTGATCAGCAATGACGGCCGGGTCCTGGAGGACAAAACCCTGGTCATGCCCAAGGCCTCGGCCGAGGATTTGTGCCGCTTGATCCTCACCGAAAGGATTACCACGCTGATTTGCGGCGGCATTGAACAGGAATATTTCGACTACCTGGCCTGGAAGCAAATCCGGGTCATTGACTCCGTTATCGGAAACTATGAATGGGCCGTTCAGCGCCTGCTTGGGGATCGGCTCCGGCCGGGGGACATCCACAGACCGTGACCATTGCTGTAAACAACGAACGATGCACCGCCTGCGACAGCTTATCAAGCAATGACCACTACAGAATGTTTCTTTTTGTTCTATAATGTTTTATGCACAATATTTCAAAAAGTTTCAGATTGATAAATGTGGACGGTCCCTTTTTCTTAACCATTTGATATTATTCTTTGTTATATCTGGCACAAGGTTTGCTTTTCATCTTGCCGAGTTTTTTCCAACCAAGGGGTTTCGGCTGATGGAGCATGCATGCGTCTGCTTGTGATTGAAACGGATCAACTCTTTCGGGACAATTTGGTCCACCATTTGCGGCAGCGAGGTTTTTTTGTGTTCACCGGGGAGGACAGCCAGGAAATATCGAAAATCCTGGGCAAAGAGGCCATTACCGTGGCCCTGCTCGGTCTGGGCGGCATGCGCCGCGAGGGATTGGCCGTTTTGCGGCAGATCAGGGACCAAAGCCCGGCCACCGAGGTCATCCTGATGACCACGCCGGACTCCATCCAACATTCCATTGAGGGGATGCGGCTGGGCGCCTTTGACGACGTGCTTGTCCCGTTCGACATTGATCTGCTCTGTTCCAAGATCAAACAGGCAAAAGCCGGACGCAAGGTTCCGGACGCTTGTTGAAATCGTGCTCTCCTTTTGGTCGCTGGAGAATTAATAATTCAGGCCTCGCCTCATCGCGGGCCATGTTTGGAAACAACACCAACCGTCTTCATCGTGGCGCAACGCCCCCAAGGACGCAGACAGGAGGACATTCGTGGACAAGTTGACAATTCGTGAACTCATGAGTCCCGTGGACCAGTTCCCGCGGATTTCCAGCCAGGCGACTTTTCACGAGGCCGTTGTGGCCCTGGAAAAAGCCCAGGAGGAATTCCGCTCCGGCAAGACCAAGCAGCGCATTCTGCTGGTGGAGGATCAAGGCAAAACCATCGTGGGAAAATTGTCGCCCATGGACGTGGTCCGGGGATTGGAACCCAAATACGACAAGATCGACAGCCTGAAGGACGACATCCGCTTCGGCCTGCCCCAGATTGTCCGGTCCATGAAGGACGACTACCGCTTGTGGCAGGATCCCCTGGGCGATCTGTGCCGCAAGGCCGGCGACATCAGGATTGAAAGCATGCTGAACGTGCCCGGGCCGACCCAATCCGTGAAGATCGAGGACAACATCAACACGGCCTTCCACCTTTTTGCCACCGCCCGGCACGACTCCCTGTACGTCATGGACGGGGAGCGCATTGTGGGCCTGCTGCGTTTTTCCGACGTGTACGCGGCCATTTGCAGGGTCATCAAGGCATGCAACATCGATCACTAG